>JAWCMB010000010.1:6137-22991 GCA_038850115.1 Thermoproteota archaeon | reverse complement strand
CAGGTTGCAGCAGGCTCGTGATTTCGATTTTCTGCGGATGCTGATAGGCGGGAAACCAAGCATACGGGCTCTCGTAACTTCTTCCCGCCTCTCTCCCGTTTACAAAAAGCGTAAACTGGTCGTCGGCAGTAAGCAGAAACATTCCTCTCCGTATTTTCCTGTCTAGTGGTAGGCTTATCGTTCGGCGGAAATAACGGTCGGCGGCAGGAGCCTCCTTAAGGGGCTCGCCTTCCTTAAGCCATATCCACTTGCAACCCTTGAAATTAGGCTCCTCCCATTCAGCATACTCGTCGTACCCGATCCATTTCGCCTTCCAGTCATTAGGCTCAAGCAGGCCCATTTTCCAGCGTGCAGGCTCACTCCACTCGGAGGGTCTTCCATGCTTATCCCAGACTCTTACTTTCCACCAGCACTCCATTCTGGATGAAAGCTGTTTTCCAGCGTAGGGAATCTGGCTTGTCTCATCAGACGAGATTTTCCCACTGTCCCATAGGTCGCCAATATTGTTCTCCAATTTTAACTTCGTGCTTGAGACAATAATCTGGTATGCTGTCTGAAACTGCCCTCTTTCAGGAGACTCAACGATCCAGCTTAACCTGGGTTTTGAAACATCTATTCCAATCGGGTTGAACCGGTACTCGCAACGCAGCCTTCTTGCTCTCAAACCCGTCGCCTTCACCCCGTTAAAAGGATCACGTAAGCCGTCTGCTAACTGTAGCGAGTTTTCCCCACCCAATCCTAATCGTTTACGGGTTTCTCAAATGCTTGGTTTAAACCTTTCCTTTTCCACGCTCTTCTAAAACAAATTCACAGTAAGGGTCTCCTTTAGCGGTGCATGTTACTTCCGTAGCCTCAACCTCTACTCCAAAGAGAGAGCTGAAGAAGCCTGCCAGAATACCTCTGAGAAAATGGCTACGCGGCACATTACTGTCTTTGAACATGCTGCACTCCCAGTTGTCGAAAAGTCTTACTACTGCTTTTCTCCCTTCCCTATCTAATTGAAGGATCTTCATACGGGTCCATCCGAGCGATAAAGCCCTTACTTTCAACATCTCTACGGCATGAGCTCCTAATCCTGATTCTCTATAGGACTCCATTATTCTTTCCCCGATTTCTCTCCCTTGATACCACAGTATTGTTTGAACAACCAAAGGGTCGAAAGAGTTTTTCAGCCTTATTATAAAGCCTTCTAAAACAGGCAAGGGGAATATTACCGCCCTCATGTTTCCAACAGTGAGGGGAAAATGATAAACGTCAGCGTCAAACCCTTCCGAATGGCCGAATATTTTTACTTCTTTAACAACATCGATTTTCTCCCTGTCTATCTCTTCCCTAATTATTTTCTCTAATTCCTTCCGCTCCATTTCCACCGGGGTCTCTAGAAACATTGAAATCTCCACCTCCTCTTTTCGGGAAATAGATTCGCTGAGGATTCCAATCAGGTTTAAATCATACTTTTTAAGTATGTTGAGAAAAGAAGCCAACGCGCCACTTTCGTTAGCCAGATTCAGGGAAACAAAGTAAACCTTCCGGTCAAAATCCATTATCATTCGAGAAAGATCTATGGTTTTCCACTCCTCCCGGGTTGAAGAAGCCTCGTCCGCCTCACGCATTTCCGAGAAGGGTGTTGAAGGCAGTATTTATTTCTTTTTTACGATCTGCAAATAATATTTAGAGCTAAACCCGCTTCACTGGGGAAGCGCTGCTATACTGTCTTTATCGTTGCGACACTGTTTAGTTACCTAGCCCTGTTTTCACAATACTCGCGACATTTTTCTATTAGGTACATTACTTTCCGCACGCTTTCGGGAGTAACGCCCAGAGGAGCATCCTCACGCAAAGTTTTATAGAGCGCCTCGTAAAACAGACTTTCCCCCCGTTTAGGATCGTTTTCTAGGCTCCACTCTTCTTCTTTCCACGGAATTTCCTCCCAATTGTAGCTACGGTCCGGGGTAGGCCTGGTTTCAACCTGCCGGGGAGGAAGATCCTTAGGGTCGAAATACCTCCATCTGACCGAATTGCTGCTTCCAGTAAGGCCTCCCTGGGTCCCCATTACAAGCCAATAATTCTGAGGATAGGCGCACGCGCGAGTAACCTCTATATCAACCGTGGTGGAGCCGGAGGCTCCCAAGACTATTTTAACATGGTCCTCAGCATCGCCTAGAGTCAGTGTTCTCTGCAAATCGCAGAATAGGACTTCAAGTCCTTCCCCTGCGAGTTGAACAGCCTGGTCTATGAGATGAGAAGCGTTATTGTTAAGTTCTCCTCCCCCAAACCTTTTCAACGTCTGCCAATCCCAGCGTCTACCAAAAGAATGCAAATGTATCTTTACAAGCACTATGCGTCCCAGTTTTCCTGATCTAACTACTTCCTTAACCTTTAAGAAGTCCGGAGAATACCTCTTGTTTTGAAAAACCGTTAAAATTTTCCCAGTCTCGTTCGCAACCCTTATCATCTCATCCGCCTCAGCAAGGTTTGCAGCCATGGGTTTTTCACACACAACGTTTTTCCCGGCTTTCAACGCCGCTACTGTTTGGGAAGCATGAAGATAGCTCGGCGTAGCTACAACAAGCAATTCTACCTCCTCGTCCCCTATAAGCGAGTTGAAATCAGAGTATGCTCTACAGCCAAATCTGTTTACAGCTTCGTTCCTTCTTTCTTCAAGAGGGTCGAAGACCGCAACCACACTGTACTTGTCTGAACATTTTTCAAGCGTGTTTGCATGAATATCCCACCCGCTTCTCCCGAGACCAGAGATCCCAACATTCACCTTACTGCTCATTTACAACCTCTCCTTCAACGTAGTTTTTCAAAACATGCTTAAAAGAAATTTTGCAAACTCGCGGACCCCTTTTTTAGGATCCTCCTTCTCCTCATACTCGATGGAAATGAACCCGTTGTAACCCTTATCTTCAAGAATCCTTTTAATTTCCCTGTAGTCGACTTTCCTGTTTTCAGAGACGCTTATTTTACCATGAATGTGAACAGTATATGGAACCGTCTTCGCAATATCTTCATACGTGGACTCCTTATAATTACCTAAATCCAGGTTCACCCTCAGCCATGGAGAATTCACGCTCTCAACTATTCTTATCACATTGTCAGCCCTAGCCGTAATCCCGCCGTGATTCTCCAAGGCCATTACAACCCCATTGTCTTCAGCATAGGCTACGCATTTACTCAACGCCTCTATTGTCCACCGTACTGCTTGTTCTTCAGAATATCCTTCTGGCGTGTAGCCGCCGAACACTCTTAGAGCAGGAGCACCGAGCTCACGGGAAATATTAATCCCTTCTTCCACCGCCTTTATGTTTCTCTCCCTTTCAACAGGGTCTGGGCTGCAAAAATTTGTGGAGATCCCGGCGCAAGAAATAGCTAGGCCCCGTGAAAGCGCGATCCTCCTTAAATTCCTAAAGTATCGCGGTTCTCTTGAAGGAAGCCAGTAAAGAGTTATTTCCACACCGTCCAGCCCAATTTCATATGCTTCCTCAATAAACCCCTCATAGCTCATCTTACCATCCTTAAGATAATCCCTGTAAGAGTAGGCTGCGCAACCGATCTTTATCATTTCACTTCGTGAGGCTTAAAAAGGCTATTTATGTTTTTTAGTCATCCATATCGTCTAGCACCGTGATGTCAGCCTGTTAGGCTAATACCCGATTCTCCTCAGGTAACTTCTACTCTCCAACATGCTTTCAAACGGGCTTCCCGGAGCCCAGTCTTGTTCAACAACAACCCACTTTACTCCAAGCTGCTTCGTGAAGCCAAGTATGGCCGGAAAATCTATTGAGCCCCTTCCAAGCTCAGAGAACCTCCTGTTTTTCATATCTTCCTCGGACCCGTCTTTTAGATGCAGGTATACGATCCTCTCCCTATTGGCCTTAATGAACTGGAGCGGGTCTGCCCCGCCGAATTTAACCCAGTAGGTGTCAACGCATAATCCGACTAACCCCGGCTCCGTTTTCCGAATGATTATTCCTATTCCCTTTTGATTGTTAGCTATTTCATGCCCGTGATTATGGTAACAAGTTTTAACCCCGTACTCTCTAGAAATTTTCCCCGCCCTGTTTAAAAACTCTGCACATTTTAAATAATCTTCCTCCGAGCCTTTTCCACCGGGACCGCTAAAAGTCAAATATTCCCCTTCAAGCTCTTCTAAAAGCTTCGACGCCTGTTCAACCTGATCAATGTTTCCGATACTCATGTGTAATGCGACAAGCCTTAATCCGTTTTCGAGAAAAAGCCTCCTAGTTTCCATAACGTCTTTAGAAACTGTTTCAGGAGAAGCTTCAACCCCGTCGTATCCGGCCTCCCTTACTTCGGCAAGAACTCCTTTAAAGTTTTCCCGCGGCTTTGCCCCCCAGATGATTAGTTGAGCACCAACCTTCAAGCTACCCATGCTTCTTCTGTTTAAGTTTAAACGATATAAATCTTTCCCGGGTTTTCATAAGAACGCTTAAATAGTTTTTCACAGGCTTCCCGTCAACTTTGAGCATTGATGTGGAAAAATGGGTTAAGAAGGTAAGCTCACAATTAGATCTTAAGAGGGTCGAGGAGGCGAGAAGCAGGATTGCTGCAGCATGGAATTTTAAACAAGTTGAAGCCCCTCCTCTGATCATTAACTGTCCTCCTCCAGAATCCTGGCCCTCCTTCAAATACTATGAAACATATTACGATATGGATAAGATGCTTGTGTCTCAACTGGCCTCAGCATATTCTCATGCCCTTCTTCAAGATGATGGCATGCTATGCGTAAGGGCTAATTATGGCGTTGGAATTGTACCGAACGGATTTGGAAGTGAAATAATCGTAAGACCCGACTCTGACCAGATGCCATGGGTTAAGGAGCCGGTTTTAAAGAAGGATCCTCCAGACCTAGGTGAATTGAAGGATCCTTGGTCTCGTCAAAGTTTGATGACGCGCGTTATTGAGACGGAAGAGTATTTCGTTAAAAAACTTGATGGAACCGGTGTAAGAGTATATCTGTGCGACACTCAGGGACCTTTAGACATTGCCTATCTTCTCAGGGGGCCGAAGCTACTAAGCGATTTCCACCGGCGTCCAGATTTCGCAATAGAGCTCCTTAAGAGGGTTGCCGAAGTGTATGTTGAGTTCTCAGTTGAGCAGAAGAAAATCGTTGGCGAGCCTCTTACCCAGGGAGTACATGGGACGCCTAACGTATGGATGGATAAAGGCGGTGTTAGGCTTTGCGAGGACGTGGCTGTGATGATGAACCCAGCACAATACAGAAAGTTCTGCATCCCTGTTAACGAGTTTTCAGTCAGGCTCTTCAGTGGGGCGATGGGTCATTTCTGTTGCAGCGGGGCTTCAGATGGCAAGCAGGTTCTTGAACCGATCTTGTCAAGCAGCGCATTTAAAGCATTCTTCTTTGGAAGCCCTGCCAGGTTCTACGGTTTAAAAGAGACCGTAGAGTTGTTTCAGAGGAAGCGCGTATGCCTGATATGGACCGACAGCCCCGAGCAGGGCGAGAAACCCGAGTCTTGGGTTGGGAAAGTGTTGAATTCTCTAGAAGATAAAACTGGGGTAATATTCTCGATTAGTGTTGAAAGCTTTAACGTTGCACGAAGGATTCTGAACGAATGGAAAAGAGTATTCCGATAATTATGGAGAAAGCCATTGGAAAAAACAGATTTTAACATTTGCCCCTAATGTTCTCCAATATTTTCCTCTAAATCAGTTTGTTGGGGAGGTGGCCCGATGCGTAACGGCCTGCCTTCACTGAGGGCTTGAGCCGTCTTCCTCCTAGCGTTCTGCAAAAGCCTCCACACGGTTCCCCTTGAGACCCCCATCCTCCCCCTGCTTCCTCCTGCGAAAGCCCCTCTAGGTCAACGAGCCTGAAAGCCTCCAGTTCATCAGGCTCAAGGTAAACAGGCTCCGTTTTTCCCTGTGTTCCAACTGGGTCTAGCCCAGTAATAGGTGGAAGAGCCCCCAACCATACTGGTTTAGGCATCCTTCCCCTTCGGCCATGCCTATGCCTTCTCCTATACATTGCTCAGTAGCCTCCGGGACGCAATATTTATATATTTGTTAGTCCCAATATTCATGAAAATGTGCATAATCACAAAAAAGAAGGTGAATTGAAAAATGAGGTATAGGCACAGGAATCTTTTCTACATAACCGGTCTCCCCGGATGCGTCAGGTTCGGCTTCTCCCCTGGATGGTTAAGGCTAGCTCCTGAAGGCATGCCGCCTGAACCCACTCCATTTAGAATATCCTTCCCACAGGCTTATTACAGAGAGCAGGAGCGAACGATGCTTGAGCAACAGATTAAGATCTTGGAGTCTCAGCTGGAAGCCGTTAGAAAAAGGCTTGAAGAATTAAGCGGTAAAGGAAGTCAGCAAGTAGGGGGTGAATAATATTGCCAGGCGGGTTCTGCGGGTTCTGGTGGCTGGCGTCGCCCTACTGGCATCCTTATGCTCGGCGCTTCTGGAGGCTATACCCATGGTTTTCATTGTATCCCCGGGGAGCATGGATGCATGGGCCACTGCTGTTTGCTTTACCCCAGATAACTAGGGAGCAAGAGCTAAATCTTCTTGAAGAGCAGAAAAAGCTTATCCAGCAGGAGCTCGATTACGTGAACAAGAGGCTTGAGGAGTTGAGGAAGTGATTGTCTACGATGAGGATTCCTTGGACAAAAAGGAATAAAGGGGGTTCAAGACTGCGTCTGATAAAAAGTCCGGCAGGAGAGTCTGGAAAACACTAGAGGATGGTCAATTAACAGTAAGACGTATATAGATGCAAGTATCTCAGCATAGTGATTAAGAATGAGGATTGTAATACCTGTTGAGGAGGATCGTGGCTTGGATTCGCGCTTATCCGAACATTTTGGCAGATCCCCCTTATTCTTGGTGCTTGAGCTTGATGAGGGGAAACGAGTTTTAAAGCAGGAGGCTCTACGCAACGAGGGTGAGCATTTCGGAGGGATGGGCCGGCCTGCAGACCGCATACTTCAGCTTAAGCCAGATGCAATCATCGTCTACGGTATGGGGCCAAGGGCATTAAGCATATTTCAACAGGCAAAGGTGGCCGTCTTAAAAGCAAATTCAAACGTTGTCAGAGACTTGGTCTCATCCTATGTTAAAGACGAGCTTGAAGAGTTGACTGAAGGCTGTCGTCAGGCTCGCCACAAGTAGTAATCTGCAAGTCTTCTGCTAAGTTTATAAGTTGAAACCGCAGGCTATGTTTAAGCAGCCATGCGGGAAGACTATGCTTGGAACAGCATAATCCGGGAAGCGTACGCTGCCTCTAGGGATCTAAGGGTTCCGACAATAGGCATGGATGACGGCTACGTGCTCTATTCAACAGCCTTCCTGACGGCTCTACGGTTTGGACGGTTAAAAGCAATGGACGCGGGTGCGGGCGTAGGGTTTTCGACAATATGGATTGTTAAAGCGTTATTAGAATCAGGGGTTGAAGGCAATGTCTTTGCGGTTGAGAGAGCATTAAGAAGATTCGAGAAGCTTAAGAGGCTTGTTGCAGATTATCATCTGGAGCACCTGCTCACACCAGTCAACGGTGACGCATTAGAGTATGCGAGGAAAGTTGAAAAACTGAATTTCGTCTTCATGGACATTGAGAAAGAATACTACTTGAAGTTCTTCCGGCTGATAGAAAGTAAGGTTCTTAAAGGAGGCTTGGTGCTTGCACATAATGTGAAACACACCTATGGAACTGTAGAGGCTTTTCTAAGCGAGGCCTCCCGAGGCATGTGGAAAACCATAGTGGTTCCGACTGTAGAAGGGCTCTCCATAAGCCTTAAGTTAGAAAGTGCAAACGGATACTTTTCCGGCTGATTTCTTAACGCTTTCCTCAATCGCCTTAACAACAGCCACTGGCTCAATCATCTCGTCTTCTGAAAAAATCCACCTATTGTTGTCAAGCATCTCCTTGATTCTAATCATACCGTTCCTATAGCAGTTCTTATAATCAACCTTGCTGGAGAAATAGGATTTCTTAGTCAAGCCTTCTAGCGAGAAAACATAAGGCATTTCAGGAGCGATTTTTATGGTTCCGATGAGCTTCTCGTGAACTATTGTTGCAACTATGTTCTTACTCCTTACAGTTGCGTAGACTTCTCTCACGCCGGTTCCAGCCGCCTCGTTGAAGATTTCTGTGCAATGTATTCCATAGAATATTAGCCCGCCATACTCGCTTTCAAGGTCTCCAGGGCCGAGTACGTTTAGGAAAACCGGCTCCTCGCTCTTGAAAACCTTTTTCAACTCCTGCACGGCTTCTGTGAACCTTAGGGTTGAAAAACTCGTGAAGAGAACCTGTTTTTCCGCAGCTAACTCAATAAGCCTCTTAGCGTCTGCTACCGTGGCCGCCAACGGCTTGTCTACGAAAACTGGAATCCCGCTTTCTATGAACGGCTTCGCATACTCTAGGTGGAGCCCGCCGTGCCTGAAAACCACAAACGCGATGTCAATGTTTCCAATCATCTCGTTCACGTCTGAAACAATTTTTTCAACCCCGCCTTTTTCAGCAACCTCCCTGTTCCTCGCTTCATCCAGCCCGAAAAGATGTGTTGCTTTAAAACCTGGAACATAATTTTCCCCGTCTATGCCGTTCGCAATCTGTGAAAAAGTTATCGCGTGGGAGTTGTCTGACCCTACTATTCCTATTCTGTAAACCATGCGAGCGGGCAAGTGAAACAACTTTATAAGTTTTTCAGAATCACCGTTTTTTCAGCTTGAACAAGAAGTGGCAGCAATCATCTCCTCTCATTAAAAGCTTGTTCCTAACCAGTTCTATTCCATGGTCGAATCCTTTCACAACATAGTGGTCGCCGCTGCAGACCATTTTTTCACCCACGTCGGCCGCGTTAAACTTCTTAAAGATTTCAGCGTGGATACACTTCTTAACGATAACTTCCAAGGCCTCTTCGCTTTCCTCTAAGACTTCAAATTCATGGGCCTCCTTACTGAACAAGGTTAGAAAGTATCTTGGAGTCTTATCCTCCGCCTCCAGGCCTCTCTTCCTCCATTCTTCCTCGATCCTCCCATTCCTCCAGTCCACCAAAACTTCCAGTGCTTCCTTCCCAAACTCCTTTTCAAGAATCCGGCTCATCATAATTAAAGAAAAATCTCTATAATATCGTAATTCGCTCATTTCTAAGCCTGAATGACTCTTCTCACTATTAAATCTTTCCTGAGTGGAAATGTGAATCTATGCAATCTTTTTTGAGGACGGCTTCATTCCCAACAACTCTAGGAGGCTACTGCTTCAATCAGCCTCTTTCTATCCCCTCTCCTGCAGAAGGATTAAATAGCTTCTCTTTCCCAGTAGACGCGGATTCGTGATGGAAGCTGGAAGCATAATTGTAGTCAGAAACCTTGTTAAACGCTTCGGTGGTCTGACGGCTGTCGACGGGGTCTCGTTAAAAATTGAGGAGAATGAAGTATTCGGGTTAATAGGCCCGAACGGTGCTGGCAAGACCACTATTCTAAGAATAATGGCGACACTCCTCCTGCCGACAAGCGGCTACGTTAACATACTTGGGTATGACGCTGTTAAGGAGGCTGGTAAAATCAGGCCTTTCATCTCATACCTGGCTGAGGACGCTGGGACATATAGAAACCTAAGCGGCCGTGAATACCTGTCTATAGTTGCGAGGATATACTTTGATTCGAATACTGAGGTGTCGAGAGCTGCTGAGGAGGCGATTAGAATCTCGGGGCTGGGTGAGAGGGTGGATGATAAGATGAAGACTTACAGCAAGGGTATGAAGAGGAGGCTCCAGATAGCGAGAGCATTGATGACGAGGCCGAGGCTAGCGATTTTAGACGAGCCTACTGCAGGCCTAGACGTTTTTCACGCGAAACACATAAGGGAGGTTGTAAATAGGCATGTCAAGGAGGGTGGAACAGTGGTTCTTTCAAGCCACAATATGCTTGAGGTCGAATACCTTTGTACTAGAGTTGCATTCATACACCGGGGGCATGTTCTTTTTGAAGGAGAGCCGAAGGCGATTAAAAATGAACTGGGGGTTTCGAATCTTGAAGAGGCCTTCATCGAGGTGACCAGTAGATGAGGAAGCTTGTTTCACTTGTTGAGAAGGAGGTTAAGGATCTTCTAAGAGACCCTAGGATATACATTGGCCTAGTTGTGCCAGTGATATTGATGCCGTTACTCGGTTTTCTGATGTCTACATCGATGAGCAGCTCTATTGAAGCCGGCACTGAGGGTTTGAAGATAGCTATACTTGACTACGATAAGACTGTGTTAAGCAACACCCTCGTAAACCTGTCTATGAGCCTGGGAGCGGATGTTAGGAGGGTTGATGCTGCTGACCTGGAGGCCGCGGTCGGTGAAGCGGGGAGCCTCGGTTCAAAAGCCTTGATAGTTATAAGAAAAGGGTTTGAGAATGATCTGGTTAACTTCAGGAGGGCAAGCGTTGAAGTATACGTTGTAATGGAGACGATGAGCCTAGGCTCATTGGGAGCATACTCTGCCGTTGAAGGAGTATTGAGCTTATCTTCGAGGATTTTCAGCAACATGTTGATCTCGAAGCTTAATCCAAACATTCCCCCTGATGTTGTTCGAGACCCGTTCAACATTTCAACGCGTTCGATACTCAAGGATAAAATAATTGAGGTTCCTCCTCAAGTACTTTTCAACCAGCTCTTAATGGGATACAGCATTATGATTCCGCTGCTGCTTTTAATGCTTTCAATTACTGTCGTCCAGTTTGCTGCTACTGCAACCGCGGTTGAGAATGAGGAGAAAACCCTGGAGACTCTCTTGACTTTTCCAGTGACGCGCTACGACATCCTGCTGGCTAAGCTGCTGGGCTCATCCATCTTGGCTGTAATCGGGAGCATCCTGTTTACAGGAGGGTTCATCCTATACTTTAACAACATGTTCACTATGTCTGGTTTAAATTTTCCCGTGGGAGACGTTTCCCAGTTAATCCCCTCACCCCCGCCTGAGAGCTTCATGCTTCTCGCGGTCAGCCTGATACTCGCGATACTTTTCGTAACGTCCCTAGGTGTGGCGATCGGAGCTTTAAGCAGCGACGTCAGGATGGCTAACTCTCTCCTCGGAGTAGTAATAGTTCCAATAATGGTGCCCTCGTTCCTAATGATGTACGGGGACCTCGGCACACTGCCTTTAGCCCTTAAACTTCTAGTATACGCCCTGCCCACATCCTACCCCATAATGATCGCTAAAGACATGATGATGACGCCAATATCCTTCGAAACCATTCTCGGAATCCCGTATTCTGCAGCCCTAACGGTTCTAGTCCTCTACGCTACGAGCATGCTGCTGGCGCCGGAGAAGCTCTTGACGATTCAATACGGGCTGAGGCTCAGGGGTGCCAGGAGACGGCAGACCAAGGAGCTTGAGGCCAGTCTACAGTAGACTGCTTCAATCATCCTTCCCCCTGTGTTTTCTACGCGACTTGTTGGAATCAGGATGAGCCCCGAGGCACCCGATAATCTTAAATCAGTATGGGCAGCGTGCCACCTGTGGGAAAACCAAGCATCATCAAGCTCGGCACCATTGACTGTGACATGGTGGAGACAACACCGATAGTCTTTCAGAATAGGCTTTACCGCTTCGAATACGTGCGGTCCAATTACAAACCTAACAAAACAGGCGTCCCGTTCTTTCGTTTCATCGACGTTGAGTCCGGAGAATCGACTCCAGATTTCGCACACGGTTTCCACTTGGGTAGCGCTTTCGTGGATGATGATAGAGTATTCGTCTACGGTGTTGATGCCTGGGGCGGTTCAAAGATTAAAGTGTTCTGGAGCAGGGATTTGAAGGAGTGGCGCTCGGAAAATGCGCTAACGCTTCCCGGATGTGGAATCTATAACAACTCTGTCTGTAGGAACCGCGATCGCTACGTGATGGCGATTGAGCTTGGAGAACCTGTCGAACTAGTTGGCGTAAGGTTCACGATCTTCTTCGCTGAGTCAAACGATCTGCTTAAATGGAGGATGCGCCCCTTAAACGAGGCTTTTTCAAGAGACCGGTATACCGCCTGCCCTGCGATTCGCTGGCTGGACGATAACTACTATATGGTTTATCTTGAGCAGACACTAGGATTGACGTATGAACCGCATATTGTCCGCTCGAAAAACCTTGTTGACTGGCAGAGCAGTCCTTTTAATCCAGTGATGCACCCCTCAGCCGAAGATAAGAAGATTGCGAACGAAAGGCTTACGGTCGAGCAGAGAAACAGGATTCTTAACGCTGTTAACATAAATAATTCTGATCTGGATTTTTGCGAGTTCGCTGGCAAAACAGTTATCTACTATAGTTGGGGGGATCAGAAAGGAACCGAGTTCCTAGCTGAGGCTGTTTACAACGGTAAGCTGGAAAGCTTCCTGCAATCATTCTTCGCAGATAGTTGAATACTGGTTTTCTCCGAGAAGCCTTTTCGAAATGGGGAAAAACATGACCTGGTTGCAGTGAAGGTTCAGCAAAGCTTAATAATCATCATTCGCAGTATGAGTGTAAAAAGAATAATGCTGGTAGGGTGATGCATGCATGAAAGCTGGTTACGCGAAAAGAGACGTGACCCCTCCAACAGGAATAAGACTGGGTGGCTATGGACATAGGCTTGGCAAGCCTTCTCAAGCCGTCCACGATCCTCTGCTGACGAGCGTCATCCATATTGGGTCACGCGGTGAAGACGTGCTTCTAATACACTGCGATGTGCTCGGCGTCTACAGAAGCTTTGCGGATAGTGTTAAGAAGTCTCTTCAAGCTAAGACTGGAATAGATTCGAGCCGAATATTTTTAACCACGACCCATACTCACTCCGGGCCTGAGACTATTGTTCCAATGTGGCCTAACACATTTCCATACAGCAGTTGGGAGAAAAAGGTTTTTAGCCAATGGGAGAAATTCTTCAGGGAAAGCATCATCGAAGCCTCGGTAGAAGCATACGAGAAGTCATCATACGCTTCGATTAGATTCGGAACGATCCTTGTCCCAGGCCTGACTTACAATAGAACGTATGAGAATGGTGTTATCGATGAACGTATGCCTTTCATGCTAATCAGGAATAGGGATTCAAACATCATTCTGACTAATTATTGTTGCCACCCGGTTTGCAATACTGATTTCGCCATCTCTGCAGATTACCCGGGGGAGCTTTATGCTAACATGCTGAGAAACGGTTTTGAAGTCTTCTTCACAACCGGCCCAGCAGGGGATATTGATCCGGTTGAGAAAGGCAGGGGCTTCATATCGAAAATGGGCTTAGAAATGCAGCTTACATTGAGAGACGCAATGAAAGATTCAATCGAACTAGCCAACGGTAGAATAAACGTTCAGAATAGAAAGGTCAGGCTGAAGCTTAGAGACCCACCTCCTCTAAAGGAGGCGAGTCAAAGATTCATCGAGCAGCATGAGCTTTACAGAAGTAAGTTAGAAAACCAGGAATATGTCGTCGACCTCCTTTACGCTGATGAAGAGTATGAAGTTGCCAAAGAGGGTAAAACATCGGTTGAAACACTGATTCAGACGCTGACCTTGGGGGGTAAGGTCGCGTTCATATCTATTCCAGGAGAGCTGTTCGTTGAATTCGGATTGAAGATAAATAAGGAGGCGAATGCGATGGGATACGAGTCTACGATAATCTCCACTTACTCGGAGGATTATATTGGCTATATTCCTGATGAAGCGGCGTTTGAAAAAGGGTCTTATGAAACCAGGCTTGCACGCTGGAGCAGAGTGACGCCAGGCGCTGGAGGCCAGATGTTGCAAGCGATCCTGGACTGCCTTAGGGTATCTAAGAAGAGCCTGTAACCCCTGTTTCAGAGCATCTTCCTCATCGTCAAACCCTGCTGTCGGAGCCTGTTCTCCTCAATTTATTAAGGTCAATCCCGGCTAGCTTACCGTAATATTCCCTGTCGAACCTTTCTAACTCCTCCGGGGTTTTAGACCATGCTTGCGACGTTCGCCATATCCGAACATGATTTCTAAGGGCGGCATCAATATCGTCGGAGGTGGGGACAACATTATGATACCCGGGCAACCCCATCGAACCGTAGTAGCACCAGAGGCCTACAGCATTATGAATCTGATACCCGCTGACCGTGTATCGAAGGAACTCCTCACGCTCCAGCCCTTCGCGACCAGCCTCTCCTCTAAGCACATAGTCCGCGTAAGCGTGGACGAACGGCAGGTAGACGCGGCAGGTGCCGAACGGCTCAGTGCTGGAGTGCAGGTAGAGCAGCCGATTGCCGAGGATCGCTCTAGCCCTCCGAATCAAGTAATAGCCTGAGCGGAAATCCTCTCTGTGGCCGCACCACCCGTCGAAGTAAAGACCATCCACCTTATACTCCTTCAGAATCCTCCTCATCTCAGAGAACAAGTCTGGAGCGTTTGAGTAATACGGGCTGAAATAAACCAGAAACTTCATGCCGTTTCTCCGCACCTCCTCACGGACTCTCGCGAACTCCGTCGGGTCCGCTGGCACCGGATGATCTGTTTCCCACGGCTTAGGATGCTTGTAATCCGAGCCAGGTGGGTCCTCAACCCATTCCGGGGCGTCAGCAGCCCAACCCTCGTGTATAGTGAACACTCTGCAATATTTTGCATCGCTTCTTATAATCTCGTTAGAGGGATATGGTTCCTCCCGGGTTCCTTCGTGAGCCACAGGTTCCGAAAACCTTTTCAAATCAATTTCTCTTGGTGGACATATTGAGACCCAGAGTTCATCCCACCTCGCTAAATGCGCCTGCACCATCCATGATTCAGACCCTAGACCTGTTGCTTCTGTTCGCCGCATTGGGATGCTGAAAAAACCGCACCCGCCTAAAGGGTCTAAGAGAAGTCTGTTACCATTAATTTCTTGGCAGTAATGGGGAGAGAAATGGCCGTTGAAAGTAAGCTTGAGATGCTGTCTTGGAGAAAATATCATCACAGAATCCCCTTGTACAGTCAGCTCGAGACCCTTTCCTTGAAAAGTGCATCTGAACCTAGTTTTTCCAGATACCTTCCATGGAGACAGGTGATCCGGCAGCTTACAGCTTAACACCTTGCGTTCAACACCGATGCGTTGCTCAACTTTAAGCTGGCCCTTGTCTTCCAGCATTAGACGCATCCCTGGAGTTAACACCTCAAACCCTCCACGAGTACTTTGCACGTTCTGGATGCTCATCCCCATGAGAACCTCGTCCCCTGCATCGAAATCCATGGTTGTTTCCCCCTGCTGTCTTTAATTAAACGTTGCTCGCCGCAAACATTCTAGGGTTTTCGACGGGAAGTGCATCGCATGGGTTGAAGTAGGCTCTCACGCTTCAACAGTCTGCATCAAGCACCTGGATTGTTCTAGCTACTCAGGCTCCAGGCAATCCCTTCTCCATCTTCTGCTCAAGCTCGTCCCAGAGATACGTGATTTTTTCACGCTTGCCGAGCGCTACTTCAATAGCCTGCTGTATATCCGGGTCGTAGGCTGGGCAATAGTCGACGAAGATTCCCTTGTCCCTGTAGTCTTGAAGACACCTGCCTATGATAATGTTTATCCTGCCCTCTAAGGGTTTAGCACCCCTACCGATAACAATCACTATTCTAGGTCCTTTCGCAATCTCCCTCACCCCAATCTTTTTTATCGCTATGGAGAGCTTTTTCTCACAGCCTGAGCAGACTTCTCCCTGGACTAGCTTAACGTTCCTAGCCTGCTTGAGAAGCCTTGCGGGTTTAGCAAGAGGCATTACAAACATTTTTCTAGCAGCTTTTCCGTCTTTAACTAGCTGCTCAAGCGTTGTTCCGACAAGCTCTATTTTCTTAGGGTCGATTTCCCCTAGGCCAAGCTCATGAGAATAGCGAATATGCTCTATCCTCATCGGGTCGAAACCCATTCTGAGGCAGGCTACGCTGTCAGTGGCAACAGGATCGTTGCCAGCGATTATAAGCCCCAGGGGGGAAGCCTCGCTGTATCCTACACCTATCAAGCCGTCTATGATCGTCAGCCTTACGCCCAAGATTCTGTTCAGCTCTGCAAGCGTCCAGTTTAAGCTGTTCAGATGGCCTAGCCGCCGCTGCGTGGGCCCAATGACACCCCACATGTTTTTCAACCCCAGTGTAACATTACACAGCCCATGATGCTTCATAGCTGGAACACTGACTAGAAGATCAGCCTCCAAAACTGTTTTAGCAATCCTCAGCGTCGAGCAGCCTTTCGCATTAGGCACTTCCACCGTAACCTGCTCGTCCCTGCGAAAATCAACAAACCTTGCTCCAGCCTTCTCAGCGACCTCCTTCACCCGCATTTTTTCAAAGACCTCGCTGGACTTGGTTCCGACAAGAGGGTTCTCGCCGACGATAACGTTACACCCCGTTTCCCTAAATATTTTCGAGACCGCGTAATATACGCGGGGGTCGGTGGCTTCAACATCCGTCGCGTTCAGTACGTTGGGTTTTACAACCACTTTATCACCATGCTTTGCAAAGGCTTCTGGACCCCCTATGAGGTCTATGCTTCGCCTAACGCCGTTGAAAACATCTTCGTCGAAACACTTTCTAGGCACCTTTACGACGGAAACCTTCGCCAAGGGCTCCACCCTGTTGAATAAAGGGCTTAAGCACCTTTTATTTAAAGATTCATCAATGCTTAGAAAAGCCTCCTGATGAGGTTGGCTGAATTTTCCATGGTCCTACGGATAAAATAGCCTGAAACTGTATGCGGTTACGATCAGGGATTACCTTAAGTTGAACTGAGGCAGGCTGTTTCTCCCCTTAGTATCTAAGCAATTCCTTAAACCCGTTTCATCGGGAGCCGTGTTTCTCCAGAACCAGAACCCAGTCCTCCAAAGTCTCCGGCAAGGGGGGCTTCCACTCAAGGTTTACGTCGGGCTCCACGTCAACAGCATCAT
>JAWCMB010000010.1:0-6127 GCA_038850115.1 Thermoproteota archaeon | reverse complement strand
GCAGCAGGTTCCACCCCGCTTCTAGGGTCGAAGTAAAACGCTTTATAGGTAACACCGGGCTCAACCTCCTTAATCTTAAACCCGCTCCATAATGCTTTCCCATGCCAAGGTATGTAGATGATCCTAACCTCACCGGGTATCCCCGCTGCATAGGGCTCGTAAAAATCTTCTTCGCTCCAATGCGGCTCAACCCACTCGGGGTGAGGCTCAAACTCCCACCAGCGGTATTTTTCAAGAAAACGCTTGCCGAGCCCGACTTGCGTTGAACCGGGAAGCCTGTAGGCTTTACTCCAAGCGATGTTGCCCCAAGACCTGCCGTGCGGCGAGGGGCCGAAAGGCTTCTTCTCAGTGTTAACCTGCCAGATGCCGTTAGCCCCATACGTGTGGCCCATGGTACCGTTTAATATGCTTGCCCAGAACATGAGTCTCTGCACGTTCTCCCAGCTGGCTCCAAGAATCCCCTCGTAAGTAACCTCACCCACTAGCACCGGCATGAGCGGCTCCCTGGCGAGGGAGCCCACCACACTCCTAATAGTGTTTTCAAAGCTGAAAACATCGTTATGCCCAGTCTGCAGCATATCTATGTCGATCACCGAGGCGTCGTCAACCATGTTGCGAGCGCAGTCAGTCGGATGGATTGTAACCGGGTTGTGACGCGGGTCGATTGAACGCACGTGTTTC
This sequence comes from Thermoproteota archaeon, assembly GCA_038850115.1. GTDB lineage: Archaea > Thermoproteota > EX4484-205 > EX4484-205 > JAAOZP01 > JAAOZP01. The sequence goes on along the minus strand of JAWCMB010000010.1, from coordinate 5,446 downwards.
GCGACTCTTGTCCAAGCTGCCCGCGTCTTCTTCACGTATTCCTCTCTTTTTACGCCTGTCCAGGCCTCGGAAAGATAATAGGGCATTGTCGCTTCCCCTGCGAGACACCAAACGACTGGGTATGCGTAGTAGCGGGCCACCAGGTTCCTCCAATGCTTCTTAATCACCTCCTCGCCGGCGAACTCCATATAGTACCCCCATGAGCCAACTATGCATGGGACAAGGCCGCTAAGTACAAGCCACTCTATTCTCCTGTCGGCAAAGTCAAAATACCTGGGGTTTATCCTAGTATAGTCTTTCTCCCATGGGAAGCCGCCCTCGTTCACACCCCTTGGGTCGAAGGGAGCCATGTCGGGGTAGAGGCCTGCGACGATCTGTATCACGGTGAAACCTTTCCTAACCCTGTCTCTCACAAGCTTCTTAAATTCCCCGGGCCACCTGAGGCGTTTCGCAAAACCCATCCACCAAGTGTCGCCGAGCCAGAGGAAGGGCTTACCATCCGCATGCTCTAAATGCCTCCTGTCCTCAGCCACCTTCAGGGAGCCATGCTTAAAAAGAGGGTTTTTACCCCTGTACTCGACTACTTCAACACGCCCCGTCTTGTTGTGAAGCTTCCCGTTAGAAGCGTCTGAACACCTTGTGCGGAAAACATGCTCCCCAGTTTTGTGCGAAGAATATCTGAAACGCCACTTGCTGGAACCCAACCAGAATGCTGGTGTGACCTTCTTCTCACCGTCAGGGTCTGTGAACTCCACGGAAACCTCGACATCGTTAAAAGGGTCAGCGTACTTTTTCTCAGACGTTAAAACATATTCAACGACGCGGTTCTGCTCAACACGTCTCAGCCTGCTCATGGAGGCTAAGACCCCCTTCAATATTTAAGCCTTGTAATCGTGAGTTTAGAGGAGCGGTGGCGATAATGCTTCGCTTAAGCGTATTCGCTTACCCTCTGTACGCCGAGATGGCTCGCCGCGTTCCTTATGGCTTCATCCATATTAATGTACTTGAACTCCGCGAACCTTCCCACTGTCTCAACACCTATTTCGCTGAAGAAAACCCCTATCCTTCTCATTGACTCTAGGCAATACGCGTCCAGAATGGGATACGCGAATCTGTTTTTAAAAACATTCCTGTAGACAACCTTGTTCTCAGAAAGAATCTTAAGCCTATCAAGCTCCTCAACCACTATGCTCGCGATCTCCTCGTTTTCCTCTCTGAAGAAAGGGTCGTCAGGTTTAACAGTTATCTCCGCGAGTATGGACGACTTGCCTAGAGGAGCGTTTTCAGGGCTGAAGTTGGAAGGGAAGCTCACCCTGTGGGGGTGAACATCCTTGTCGGGAATATACAGCCAGCTTAAGCCCTTAACTTTAAGCTCCTCCAGCCCTATTGCAACAGCCACCAGAGAATTATACTTGAGCCTTTCAACAATTCTCCTGATATCGCGGGGAGCGTCGAAAATGCCGGCAGCATCCTGCAGAGGAATTGTTGAGACAAGCCTGTCAAAAACCCTCTCCATGCGGCCGTTTGAAACAACCCATTCACCAGACTCCTTCCTAGCACGATTAACCGTGAACCCGGTTAAAACCTCTCCGCGCAGCCTGCTCCTTAAAGAGTCTATGAGCATCTGAATCCCTCCCCTCCTAGGGTATTGGAAGAAAAGCTGGTGAACATACCCTTCGGAGCCTATTCCGAGAGAAGCCTTGACAACGTCAATAATCCTCGGGTTGGGGATTCTGCCTGCAAAACCCAGAGACATGTCGTCTACACTCAGCTTCCATATCTTCTCGTTGTATGGGATCAAGTATTTCTCTGAAATAGCGCTTCCAAGAGAACTGTAGAAAAACTCCCTGAGGTTCTTGGGCTCGCGTCTCCTCCGCATCCTAGCGTAGAGAAAATGAAGCAGGCATGAAGCGTTTTCTAGCAACGGGAGGTCGGACAAACCGTTTTCAAAAGGGTATTTTACAAGCCTGCCCTTGTAGAGGATCGCGGTATTCCTTCTGTTCTCAACCCTATTGTCCCCCAGGAGGCTGAGCATGAAGCTGAGAACATCCTTATCCTTGGAGAAGATTACGTGGGAGCCGCCAGTGTCGAAGGTGAAGCCGTTTTCAACAACACTCCTCATCAAACCCCCGGCAACACTGTTCTTCTCCAGAACAGTCACGTCGAAACCCATCCGGGAGGAGAAGAAGGCGTAAGCCATCCCGGAGAGCCCGCCGCCTAAAACACCAACCCTAGCGCCCCCATGCTTCACGATGCTGCCGCTCAACTCTTGCTAAACGTAGTAGCCTGAATGCGGCTCCCTGCGCTGGCCAGGCTGAGGCGGATACTGATCCTTGATCTCGCCAACAATCTTCTCGATCTCCGCCAAATGCTGGTTCAACCACTTAGTAAGCTGCTTTAAAGCGACTGGAGAAAGGATCACTTCAACCTTGATCTCCCTAGTAACAGTAGGGGGCTGAGACGGGTCCTCAGGGTGATTAACAACATCGTTGAACATCGCGATCCGGAAGTCGATGCCGTTGAAGCCTCCGATCGCGCCTGTCGCGTATATTCTCACGAAGTCCTCTGCATACCTCATCTTAACCGGTATTCTCATCTCGGTCATTGCCGTTCTGTTTTTCAACGGCTTAGGCTTTATAAGAGTTTATAGAATAAGGGTTTGCAACACCATCGTTTGCTCACGGCTGTTATGGCCTCAACCGGTTTCAGCCTTCTCCAGAAACTGCAGACGCAGGGGTCGCGATACTGCTGTTTAAACAGGAGAGTTGAGAGGGGCTCTGCTCTCCTCCCGGTGCGCCTTAGCTTAAGGACTTGAAGAACCCGGCAGCCTCTTTAAACAGGATAAGCTTGTCAAAGTCGATCGTGGCTGCATGACCAGAGTTCTCCAGCCAAAGCACCTGCTTCACGCCTGAGGACACGCTTCTGAAAATGTAGTCAGCGTTGCCGGGAGGCACTATCCGATCCTTCCTAGCCTGCGCTATGAGTATTGGCTGCCTGATGTCGCTGAGCCTCTCCTTAGTCTCCCTTATGAGAGCCAGCAGCTCAACTATGCATGGGAGTGGAATCTTATCGTAGCGCCTCCTATGCTCCCTCGCAACAGGATTGTTGAGAACACTCTCATCCAGAACATCGCTTAAGTCAGCGGAATAATAGTTTGCGAAGCGCTTGACTACGGGGAGAAGGAGGCGCAGCCTCCAGTCAGTAAGGTATACGGGTGCACATATTGGCATGAGGCCCCTAACCTCAGGGTGTGTTTCACCAAGGTAGAGCGTCAGCGTGCCGCCCATCGAGAGCCCTGAGACGAAAATGTTCTCAGCCCCCTCCTCCTTGAGCAGCCTCAAGCCTTCCTCAGCACCCCTTATCCAGTCAGCCCTCCCCGTCTTAATCATTTCCTCTTTTCTCGAACCGTGTCCAGGTAGAAGCGGCGCATGCACCCTGAAACCCTGGCTCGCAAGGTATTCTCCAAACTCTCTCATCTCGTGCGGCAGCCCGGTGAAACCATGGATTAAAAGCACAGCGTTTCCGCCTTCTCCGAGCAGGAAGGGTTTTGCAGCCTCCGCGTATTCAGACATGCCGAATCACCGCTTTCAATTCTTACTCAGATGATTTAAACGCTTTGCTCATGAAAATATTGAATCATTAGTGTGCGCCTGACCCCATGCTTTATTAACCAGATTCGCTATACTTTTTCATGTTTTCTCAATCAGCCTTCTGGCGCACGCTTCCAAACCCTTTTCCGGCTGCAATGCTCACCCCAACCCGCCAAACTCCGCTTAAGCATAAAGACTAAATACTTTATTTAAATCCCAATAGCATGAGCATCCTCCCGCTGCAGGAGCCGCCTCTAGATCTTTCTTCGCCACCCTACCCGTTACCTGTTAAACACGCCACCCTAGAAGACCTGTTCAACGTATCCTACTGGCTCTGGAGGCTTAACCCTTCCTCAATAATTCCCGTGATGCTGGGCAGCGCCGTGGAGGTTTTAAAAGAGTCGATAATCCTCATCACCCTCATAGTCAGCCTGATGCAGCTTGCAGCAGCAGGCGTTCTCAAAAAGCTTGCGGAATCGATTGAGGCGGGTGATTTCTCCAGACTGGCTTTAACATTCTCCCCGGTGGCCTCAACAGTCATAATCGTGATCACCGTATCCGTATTCGTTTTCCTTCTGGTGTCAATCCTGGCCGGCGGGTTCCTGAACTCGGCTGAATACGGCTCCTACCTCCGTCTTCTGCATGAGGGCAGGCTTTCAACAAGAGACGTTTTCGAAGAGATGAGGCTTAGGTGGGCTAGAATGGCTTGGACAGTGCTCGTGGTTGAAACAATAAAGATTCTTCCAGTGCTGGTAGCGTTGTCCTCAATTCTCATAGATGCTCTAAACCTGTCGCGCGCAAGCCTAGGCCCGTTACTGATCGCAAGCAGGGTTTTCCTATGGCTTGGCCTCATAATGCTTGCATCCGTCTTCACGCTCATCCTGACGGTTTTAACAGTCTACGCCTATCCTGCTGCTGCTGACGGAGCATACGGGTTGGGTGCTGTGAGGAGAAGCATAGGAACGTGCTTAAGGCTCCCTGTGAACACGATAGCATACTGCGTTCTAAGAGTCTTATCCGTCATACTGGTGGTTGTTGTCGCGCTCCTAGCGGGCCTGCTCGGCGTCCAGCTTTCGTCGATCGCAACGGTGGCGCTAGGCTTCCTCGTGACACCGGTTTTCCACATTTTTAAGACGGCGCTCTTCCTAAAGGGGAAGCCTGAAGCCCTTGTCGCCCCGCTTCCAGTCGGCCCCCCCGTTTTAAAGGATGTTCTGCCGCATGTTTTAAGCATAGGGTTTGAAAAGGTTAAGAAGGGTTTCAGCGAGCTCGCCGACTTTCTGGCTGAGCCTAGGAACATTGTTTTCCACTTATCCTCGGCAGTAGTCTTCTCCCTGGGAATAATTTTAGGAAAACAGTTATCGTCTTCAGGGGTCAGGCAGATAATCTACGCTTTAGGATACGTGCCGGGGGAGGTGAACCCAATTTTTGAAGCAGCCTACGGCCTACCGTTCCTCGCTCTCGACATATCCTTCCACAACTGGCAGGTCTCACTGGCCACAGCCCTCTCCGGCATCGTGTTCATTGCTCCAGTTCTTGCGACGCTTGTTTTCAACGGATTTATCCTCGGGGTGGTTGAAGACATTGTTCAAAACCTACCCATGTTTCTCGCAGCAATTCTTCCACACGGTATAATAGAGCTCCCCGCCTTCCTAGTCGCCGGCTCAGCAGGGTTAAGCCTTGGAGTCGAATTCCTGAAGGCTTTGAAGAGAGGCAGCCTAAGCTCAGACCCTGGGCTCAACAGGGCTTTAAGAAGAACAGTCTACATTGTTTTCGGCCTAGTGCCTGTTTTCATCCTAGCAGGCATGATAGAAGCATTAGTCACGCCGCAGGTTATGCGCCTCTACGGCTGGGGTTAG
>JAWCMB010000009.1:24485-41786 GCA_038850115.1 Thermoproteota archaeon | reverse complement strand
TTCTTAAACCTGAAGCTTCATGAAGAAGACGTTTAGAAAACCTGTTAGACGCTTTCTTCAATAGGACTGTTAACATACATCTATATTCTCTGTTTAGAGGGATAAGCGTGTGCGAAAATGGTTGAACCGGGGATCGTGATGGAGAGGCTCGTTAAGAAGTATGAGGATGTTACTGCGGTTGACGGTTTAAGCCTGCGGGTTGCGAGGGGTGAGCTCTTCGGCCTGCTTGGGCCTAATGGTGCCGGAAAAACCACGATGATTAACATTCTATGCGGGCTTGTGAAGCCGACGAGCGGCTTAGTCTCAGTATACGGGGTTGACGTGCAGGCTGAGCTTTTGAAAGTCAAGCAGCTAATAGGCGCGTGCACTCAGGAAACAGCCGTCTACGACTACTTGACTGGTTCGGAGAACGTTGAACTATTCGGGAGTCTTTACGCGATGCGGGGAGACCTGCTTAAAGCCAGGCGGAAAACCCTCTTGGAGAAGATGGGGCTCGACAAGGATGCGAAAACGAGGGTTGAGAAGTACAGCGGCGGGATGAAACGCAGGCTCAGCCTCGTACTTGCGCTGGTCCACGACCCTCAGGTGGTTTTCCTGGATGAGCCGACTATCGGCATGGATCCGCAGTCGCGCCGCGCCGTCTGGGGCTTCGTAAGAGGGCTCAAGGCGGAGGGGAAGACAGTAATCTTGACAACGCACTACATGGAGGAGGCTGAGGAGCTGTGCGACCACGTTGGAATAATCGACCACGGCAAGCTGATAGCCCTAGGACCCCCGAGAGAACTGGTATCAGACGGCGGGGTTAGGAGCCTGGAGGAGCTGTTCATCAAGCTCACGGGGAGAAGAATAAGGGAGGAGGCTTAAAAATGAGGATTCAGAGGGTTCTAGCCATAGTTAGGAAGGAAGCGAGGAAGACTGTACGCGACCCAGCTATTCTATTCATGATATTCCTTTTTCCAGTGGCATTCATGCTCGCATTCAGCACATTCTTCGGCGGGGCTGGAGGCGAGCAACCCGTGTATGAGGTTGGAGTGGTCAACATGGATTGTGGGAACTTGTCGCAAACCCTGCTTACCGTGCTGTCTAAAACCGGGCTGCTTCGCCTCAGGCTCTACGATGACAATAGGGCTGCTCAGGCTGACCTATCACAGGGCAAGATTAAAGCAGTGATTATAATCCCGAGTGATTTCAGCCTAAGCCTCGACTCCTATAGGGCGGCGCCGGGTGACCCGGGAAGGTGGTCTAATACAACAATCGTCTTACACTTGGACAAGGGTTCGCTCGTCGCGATCCAGGCAGTGCCGCCAATATTGCAGCAGGCGCTGGCGGCGGTCGCCGGCCGAGAGAGCCAAGCCCCCTTAAGCCCGTTCCGCGTGGAGGTTGCTTCCCTAGTTGAGGTGAAGACGCTATCCGCCTTCGAGTTCATGGCTCCAGGCATGTTCACGTTCGCATCGATATACATCCTAATGATGGTCGCTCAGGCTTTCATCCAGGACCGTGAGAACGGCATGATGAAGAGGATAAGAATCACGCCGATAACTCCGGTCGAGTTCATGACGGGCCAAGTCTTCTCATACATGCTGATAGCTCTAGTCCAAGCGGCGCTGGTGTTCGCAACGATATACCTTCTGGGCTTCAGGCCGAACGTGGGTTTGGCAACATATTTGTTCGCGTTCACAATCCTAATGGTTTTCTCCCTGTCCAACGTTGGGTTCGGCCTGATAGCCGCGACTCTAGCAAAGTCTCCAGGCGCAGCCACAGGATTCTCATTCCTGTTCCTGCTGCCGCAGCTCTTCCTCGGAACCTTCGTTGGCATGTCGTTTACCTCAGCAGCTCAAATCGCCGGCAGGTTCGTACCCAGCTACTATGTCACCGATGCTCTAGCCTCTCTCTTCCTAAGGGGAGCGAGCATTCTGAGCCCAGCAATACTTTTAGACCTAGCGGTTATATGCGTGTTCTCCGGTGCAGTCTTAGCCATAGGCATATTTCTCTATGCGAAATACTTCAGGATCTAGGAGAGTGCGATAGTGAAATAGGAAAGGATTGTGAAGATGGGGAAAGGCTTGCTGAATCCTGAGGTGCTTGTGAAGGAGGCGAAAGCATCCAAGTACAGAGAAGCCTATAAAACCCTGGACAGTAGCCTGAGCTATAGAATAGGAGTTGGCGTTAGGCTAAGATCCTCGGAGAACTACTCTTTCTTCATCGAGGCCCTCTTCCACCTGTGCCCTGCTTCCGGAACCGTTGATCTGGAAACTCTTGGTAAATGTCTAGCCTGCCTGAAAGAACTGGAGAAAAGAGGATACTCTCTGACCTGTCAAGACGGGGAATGCGTTTCCTGCGAGGCAACAGTACCCGTTGAGAGATTATCTGAGGAGTACGTCGCCGTCAAGCTGCTGATCGCAAACATTCTAAACCCCTAATAGAACCTCGAACGTTTCTTCGAGGAGCCCTGAACGGCGGAAAGTCGCCGGGGGCCCTCCAAGACCACTAGGGTTAAACCTGTAGGATTGTCTCCCAGTCCACGTTCTCCTGAACCAGCTTCCTAGCTGCGGCGATGCGCGTCTTGTCCCTAGGCTTTATTTTTCCAACTATCTTCTGAATCAGCTGAAGGGTGGTGTAAGTATCCTGGGACACGACTATCATCGGAATCTTAAGCTCATCCGCCCTAGGCAGCACTTTCACGCTCGGACGCAGGTTTCCAGTAAGGATTAAGCCGGAGGCTCCTGCTTCAAGCGCCGCCAGCACTATGTCGGTCCTATCGCCCCCGGTTATTATAAGCTCGTTCCTAACCCTTCTGAAATACTGTATGGCGCTTTCAGGAGTCATCGCCCCTATTAGAACGGTTTCAACAGGGTTCTCAAGCCCTCCTTTACCAGCAATAAGCTCTCCGCCTATTGACTCGTACACCTCCCTGACGGTGAGGGAGCTGAGCACCCTATCCTCAGGCAGGATCCCCAGGGTTCTCAAGCCTTCTTTTTCAAGCATGGGTTTCACAATCTCCCTCGCAAACTTGACCCTGTTCGCTTCAACACGGTTGAGAACAACGCCTGAAACCTTGACCCCCCAGTGTTCGCAGTAGTCCCTCGCGTGAAGCGCCTCGTCGACAACGAAATCACTCTCGTATTTTAAAACTAGGATGAGCTCCGCGTTGAACAGCGAGGCCAGCCGCGGAACCTGACAGCCCATGAAGGAGCCTGTTGAGAGCGTTTGAGCCCCCTCGATCAGCATTAGATCCTTTTCGGCGGAGGCCTCACCATAAGACTCTACAATGCTGTCTCTAAGATGCGAAGGATCCTTACCCCGGAGGTAGTTGAGGAAACTTTCCCCGCACATCCTGAACGGACAGACCTCTAGGCTTGTCTTCAGCCCAAGGATTTCCCTCATGGTTTCAGCATCCTCGTCCACAAGCTCGCCCCTAGGGTTCGGCACGCAGACCCCGCTGATCGGCTTGAAATAGCCTACTCTCCTCCCTTTCTCCATAGCCAGCTGCGCCAGGGAGATGATTAGCATGCTCTTCCCCGCCAGCCTGCTTGGCGAAGCCACGTATACTGCTTGTCTCCTCATGTCTCAGTCTCACCTTTAGGCTTAGAAAGCGTTCCTCTTATATCTACTGCCATGCACCCCTTTCCCTCCTCGTAGGCGAACAGCGGGTTTATCTCCATTTCCACCAGCTTCTTGAAGCGGCACATTAATTGGGAAAGCCTCACCACCACGTTTACGACTGACTCTAGGTCCGACGGAGGCTCGCCCCTAACGCCTTTAAGCAACGTGTATGCCTTAGTCTCTGAAACCATCCCCATAGCCTCCGAGAAAGTGAGCGGCGCCAGCCTGTATGAAACATCCCTGAGGAAGTTGACGTATATTCCTCCCAGACCGAACATTATCAGGGGGCCGAACTGCGGGTCTCTGACTGAGCCAACTATGATTTCCCTACCGGGCGGAGCCATTTTCTGGATGAGTGCGCCCAGTATTCTCGCCTGGGGCATTGCTGCCCTAGCCCTCCTCATAACCAGCTCGTACGCCCCACTTGCCTCTTCAGGCGTTTTAACGTTCAGGATTACGCAGCCCATATCCGTCTTATGCAGAATATCCGGGGAGACGATTTTCACCGCAACCGGGCAGCCTATGGACCCAGCTATTTCACGGGCCTCCGAAGCGTCCCTGGCGATCATTGCCTCTGGAACAGGGATCCCATATGCAGAAGCTATTTCGAAAGCCTCCTCTGAGGAAAGGTTGATTCTGCCCTCGGCCTCAACCTTGGCTATTACCCTTGCCACAGCATCGTCATCCACGTCGGTCAGGGTCACAGCAGGCTCCTCAGGCTGGCTGAGCATCAGGCTGTAGTCACACATTCTTCTAAGCGCGAGAGCCGCGGGCTCCGGGAAATCGTAGTTCGGTATCTTCCCCTCCCTCAGGATTCTTATAGTCGGCGACTCGTTGTCGAACCCCATGAAAACCGCTGCCACAGGCTTCTCAAACCTGCTCCCCATCTCCACAACGACCCGCGCAACCTCCTCTGAAGGCGTCATCGCCTGCGGCGTCAATATGACGATCAAGCTGTGCACGTTCCTGCTGCTTAAAGCAGCCTCAAGCGCAATCCTGTAACGTTTCTCATCAGCGTCCCCAAGCACGTCCAAGGGATTGTTGACGCTTGCATGAGGGGGAAGCAGGCTGCTAAGCTTCTCCCTAAGGTCCTGCTCCAGCAGGGGCAGGTCTAAACCCATTTTCTCGCAAGCGTCCACGGCAAGTATTCCCGGCCCGCCGCCGTTCGTAACCACCATGACGCCACTCCCCTTGGGCAACGGTTGGCCCTCGAAAGCTGAAAGCAGGTCGAACAACTCCTTCATTGCACTAACCCTCAGGACCCCCGCCTTCGTGAAGGCGGCTGAGAAAGCAGTGTCAGACCCTGCCAGCGAACCCGTGTGAGAGGAGACTGCCCTAACACCAACCTCGGTGGTGCCGGCTTTCAACGCGACCAGCGGCTTCCTCCTCGAGAGCCTCCGGGCAACATCTATAAAACGCTCCCCATTCTTCACGCCTTCAACATAGATCCCGACGACCCTTGTGTTCTCCTCGTCGATCAGTGCTTCCATAAAGTCCGCCGTGGTGAGGTCAGCCTCGTTGCCGACGCTTATGAAGTTTGCAAGACCCATTCCGTTGAACCTTGACCAGTTCAGTATGGCGCTTCCAAGAGCCCCGCTTTGGGAAACGATTGACACGTTTCCCGGCGTCGGCATGGTTGATGCGAAGGAGGCGTTCATACCGTTTCGAGAGCTTATGAACCCGAGGCAGTTCGGACCCTGCATCCTCATGCCGTATTCCCTGCATTTAGCGACAAGCTCCCTTTCGAGAAGCGTTCCATCCCTGCCGGTTTCACTGAAGCCCGCGGATATCACGATGAGTCCCCTCACGCCTTTTCTCCCACAGTCCTCCGCAACCCTGGGAACAACCTTAGCGGGAACCGCTATGACAGCCAGGTCAACATTGTCTTCAACATCCTTAACGCTCGCGTAGCACCTGTATCCAAGTATTTCCTCAGCGTTCGGGTTTATCGGGTAAAGCCTCCCCTTGAAGCCTGAGTCAACCATGTTCCGGAATATTCTGTGGCCTACTTTCCCCTCCTCCCTGCTGGCGCCTATTACCGCGACCGATTCCGGGTTAAAGAACGCCTCCAGCCTCATTACGTATCATCGGTGCAGACTGCCCCTAGTCGTCTGCAACTATGTTTATAAACTTGCATCCTTGAAAATGCTCCGGATGGCTAAGAAGGAGCGTTTGCGAGACAGGTCTTACGACGTGAAGAAGGCAAGCCTAGAGGAGGCTTTAAGCTACATAAGGACTGGAGACCATATTTTCATAGGCTCAGCCTGCGGGGAGCCGCAGTACCTTGTGCACGGGCTCGTCGAGAAGGCTAAGCACCTGGCGGATAACGAGATACTGCATGTTCACACGCTCGGCGTCGCACCATACGCCAAACCGATCTACTCGGACAGGTTCCGCCTCAACGCTTTCTTCGTAGGCGTGAACACTAGGGAGGCGGTTGCAGAGGGGAGGGCGGACTACACGCCCGTTTTCCTCTCCGACTTGCCCAAGCTGATATCCAGGGGGATGGTGCCGATAGACGTGGCGCTAATACAGGTGACGCCGCCTGATGAACATGGTTTCTGCAGCCTGGGAGTCTCGGTGGAGATAACTAAGACTGCCGCGGAGAGGGCTAGGCTCGTGATTGCTCAGGTGAACCGTTTCATGCCGCGCGTCCTAGGGGACAGCTTCATACACGTTAACGATATCGATGTTATTGTTGAGCATGACGAGCAGATTCTTGAGGCGCCGCAGCCACCCAGAGATGTTGTTTCAGACAGGATAGCAAGATACGTTTCTGAACTCGTTGAGGACGAGTCGACGCTTCAGATAGGAATAGGAAGCATACCTGACGCGGTGCTAAGCTCACTTGAGGGTAAGAGGGATCTTGGGATCCACACGGAGCTTCTCACGGAGAGCGTAGTGGATCTTGTTGAGGCGGGAGTCATAACCTGCGCTAAGAAAACGCTGCACAGGGGGAAGATAATAGCCTCATTCGCCATGGGGACGAGGCGCCTCTACAGCTTCATAGATAATAATCCGATGGTCGAGTTCTACGAGTCGAACTACGTCAACAACCCGCTTGTAGTCGCCCAGAACAGGAAGATGGTTGCGATAAACCAGGCTCTGGAAGTCGACTTGACAGGACAGGTTTGCGCCGACTCGCTTGGATACGTTTTCTACAGCGGTCTAGGCGGCCAAGCGGACTTCGTAAGGGGTGCAAGGCTCTCGGAAGGAGGCAGGGCCATAACCGTCATACCCTCCACCGCTAAAGAGGGCACGATCTCAAGGATAAAGTCGGTGCTAAGCGAAGGAGCAGGCGTAGTGTTGACCAGGGGTGATGTGGACTATGTTGTGACGGAGTATGGTGTTGCACACCTAACAGGCAAGACGATAAAGGAGAGGGCGCTGACGCTCATGAGCATCGCGCACCCGAAGTTCAGGAACCAGCTTCTCGAATGGGCTAAGGAACGCAAGTATGTACCGGAGGAGGTGCTACCCTTCCCGGAGGTTGAGTATCCCGAGGAGTTGAAGCGCTACGTTACCCTGGAGGACGGCACTAGGCTGCTGATAAGGCCGATAAAGCCTTCAGACGCAACTATGAAGCAACACTTGTTCTACGCCCTCTCTAAGGATAGCGTGACGAAAAGATACTTGGGGCCTTTGAAGTCTCTTCCCTGGGACAGGGTTTGGCCATACGTGATAGTCGACTACCAGAACGAGATGGTTCTAGTGGCCGTGGTGAGCGAGGATGGTTTTGAAAGCATGGTTGGCATAGGCAGCTACTCCAGAATACCTGGCACGGAGCTCGCTGAAGTGGCGCTTGTCGTGAGGGACGACTGGCAGGGCAGGGGAATCGGGACGGAGCTTCTCAAATACCTTATTGACCTTGCCAAGGCAGGGGGCTTCACGGGTTTAAAGGCATGGGTGCTTGTTGAAAACACTAGGATGATGCACCTCTTCAGGAAGTGCGGCTACACTATGAGGTACCGGGTGGATGACGGTGTCTACGAGGTCCTCATAGACCTTAGGCAACCGGTTGAAACCCGGGAGGCAGCGACTTCTGAAACCCTGTAACAACGTTTTTAAAACTGGCTGCTCCCGCCTGATTTAAACGGTTCTGCATCACGCTGATTCAGCCGGCTCAAGTTTTATCCTCTTGATTCACTCCAACGTCGAAAACCGCAAACGAGGTTGCTTATAAAAAGTTTCTCGCAACTCAACGATTCTCATTTCTAAGGCCATTAGAAGAAGATTAAGTTTTTAATCCGGACTATTGATTTACCACTAGCTATTGAATACCTGTATGTCAGCCGACCATAGGTTTAAACTTGGGCCTATTCAAAAAGAAAGAATAAAGCAGCTTAATGAGGCTAGTCTGAAGAATGGTAGCTACGTACTCTACTGGATGCAGGCCTCCGCTAGAACAGAATATAATCATGCTCTCGAATACGCTGTTGAAAAAGCTAATAAATTAAACAGGCCTCTAGTTGCGTTCTTCGGGATTACAGGCAATTTTCCCGAGGCTAATGAAAGAAGCTACTGGTTTATGCTTGAAGGGCTTCTCGAAGCCAAGAAATCTCTTGAGGAACGTGGAATACAATTGGTGGTTTGGAGCAAGTCGCCCGAGAAAGGTGTTCTTGAATTATCCAGAGACACGTCTCTCTTGGTGAGCGACAGAGGATACTTAAAGATTCAGAGGAGATGGTATGAATATGTAGCGGGAAAAGTATCCTGCCCTTTTATTCAAGTTGAAACCAATGTGGTGGTTCCTGTTGAAACAGCATCGTCCAAAGAGGAGTACTCTGCAGCAACCCTTAGGCCTAAACTCACGAGGATTTTCAAAAAATACTTGACTCCTTTGAAAGAAAGGAGCCTTCGAGTCCATTCTCTGGATCTGGAGTTTGAATCAGTTGATCTTGAAAACACTGAACGTCTGATAGACGAGCTTAATGTCGATAGGACTGTGAAGAGGGTTGAAAGCTTCAAAGGCGGGACGAGTGAGGCTAAGAAGCGCCTAAGGGTTTTCATAAGGCATAGGCTTGATGAATATCCTACGCTTAGAAATGACCCTACTGTAGACTATGTTTCAAACATGAGCCCATACTTGCATTTCGGGCAGGTTTCGCCAGTCTACATAGCTTTAGAGGTTTTGAAAACGGAAAGCCCCGGTAGAGAGGCCTATCTGGAGGAACTCATTGTTAGAAGAGAATTGAGTATGAATTTCGTGTTCTACAACGGGAAACACGATTCTTTTAACTGTCTTCCAGAGTGGGCGAAAACCACGCTGATGAAGCACCGTAAAGACAAGCGGCCATACGTTTATGGCTTGGAAGAGCTTGAAAACGGAGATACTCACGACTCGATCTGGAACACTGCTCAACTGGAAATGGTTAAAACCGGAAAAATGCACGGCTACATGCGGATGTATTGGGCGAAGAAGATCCTCGAGTGGGTTGAAAACCCTGTGGAAGCTTTTCGTATGTCACTATATCTTAACAATAAGTATGAGCTTGACGGCAGGGATCCGAATAGTTTCGCCGGAGTAGCGTGGTGCTTCGGTAAACATGACCGCCCTTGGAAAGAAAGATCGGTTTACGGAAAAGTCAGATACATGAGTGAAAATGGCTTGAAAAGAAAGTTTGATGTTGCCAAGTATATTCAAAAGTTGCAATGTTATTAAGCAACAGTATTGTTCACATCTATTTCCAATAACCTTTTATTCAAATACTGGCAGCATGATTGAGCCGATTAGAATCAAAAACATCCAAAGGTTTACTTGCCTTATGGTTTTTAACGCTTTTTCTTTCGCAGGATCCCTCAGGAGGTAAAATATTGAAACGAGGAAACCGATTTCCAGAGCAATAACTATTATTAGGAGAAAAGGCTCTGTTTTTTCAAACATGTTTAGAAACTAATGATCCTAGAAAAACCGTTACCGAGTAGATGCTAATCCTAAGACGGCGGCAACCAGAGGGCCGTAAACTATTGTGACGCTCCCACTTTCTTCAACCTGTCGCTCCTCATGTCATGAATGCTTTGAACTATTTCCATGGCAAGGTTAGAAAAGAAACAGAGTATTAAAAACGAGAAAACAAAATAACTTATAGAAGCCGTGGCTGAAAGAGCCCAGAATATGAAGGCTTTAGAGACGCAGAAGGCAACTATCGTGTTCCCCATAGACTGTAAACCTTCCCATACAATACTATGAACAACGGATAGGAAGAACGAAACGGAAAATACTAAAAAATGCTGGAATATTGGTCGTTAAGGCGTAGAAAAACCTAGTAAAGCCAATATTAAGCTTGAAATAAGCGGTTCTCCTTGAAAAATTCCTGAAGGAATCGGCCGATCCGGCCTGTGATTCTATCAATCTCAACGTCAAAATAGTCGTTAAACGCGAGAGATGAAGCAGTGATTAAAACTGGGGCTAAAAACGGGAAGATAAAGAGGTAAAGTTGACAAACCTTCGAAAGCCGCCACTTGGCCTAAAAAGTAGCTGAACCTATTAGAAACGAGCCAAAGGACGGGTTAGCTTGGCGTAACCTAAACATTAAAGCAGCTTTCGAACTAGTGGCTTCGCCAGCATTAACAAACCATTTCATATAAACCTATCGTTTTCCATTAGGGATCGAATAGGCTTGAAGAAGAACTATTAAAGATTATTCTTTTCAAAAAGTCTCACCAGTTCCACTTCAAGACAGAACCATTTATTAGTATGAGAAAACATTGTCTCCCGGTGTAGCGAGATGGGTAAGCCACTTATCCTGGATACTGACATAGGTGACGACATAGATGATGCTTTCGCCCTGTTGTTCGCGTTGAAGTGCAGCGAGCTGGAGCTCGAGGCGGTTACAGTCGTCTGGGGAGAAGTAGAGACAAGAGCCAAGTTGGCCTCCAAGCTGATGTCAGCACTGGGCGTTAAAAAACCCGTGGCCTTGGGCTCTTCCCAGAGTCTGCTCGGGTTTAAACCCGGGTGGAAGCCCTGCCAAGCAGAGGTTTTAAAAGCGGATGAAGCCTTTTCAAACATTCTTGAGACACCGGCTTGGAAACTTATTGCGGAGAAGGCTTGCGGAGTAGACGGGCTTAACCTTGTCAGCATCGGCCCGATGACGAACGTGGCTCTGACACTTCTTTTCGAGCCCGACTTCGGGAAGAGGGTTAGCCTCACCTCTATGGCCGGGGTCTTCAAGGGCTCTGGTGCAGAGTACAATGTTAAATGCGACCCTGAGGCTTTAAGCCTTGTTCTCAAGTCAGGGTTGAGCCCGCTTCTAGTCGGGCTTGACGTCACGATGAAATGCTTAATGCCCGTGAGCATGATTGAGAAACTAAAGTCTAGCGGTAAGCCTGAGCACAGGCTTGTTTCAGCGATGCTTGACGCTTGGACCGGGGGCAACGGCTTCAGGCAGCCGGTTTTACACGACCCCTTGGCTTTAGCCACGCTGGTGGACGACAGGATTGTGTCGGTTGAGAAGACCAGGGTTGAGGTTGAGCTTAAGGGGGAGCATACTCGAGGCTTCACTGTTCTCACCGGAGGCTCTTCAAACGCGTCCGTGTGCTTGAGCGTTGACGTCGACAGGTTTCTGAGGCTCTTCGAGGAAGTGATTTTCTAAAAAGGTTTAAACATGCGTTTTTTATAATTTTCATTTCTCCGGGAAAAACCTTTAAAAAGCAAAAAGCCGAATCCTCCTCATGGACGGATTCAGGTTTTTAAACGGGCCGCTTTCAAGCCTGCCTAGAATAGTTCAAGCGAAAACCCTGAGAATATCCTCCTTCGACAAGACGGGTGGAAACAATGATTACGTGGTAGTCGGGTCTCGTGAAAGACTTAGTATTGCTGAAATTAAGGGTGTAGGAATAATAAGGCACATATGGTTTACGGTGAGCTCTCTAAACAAGTTCTGCCTTAGAGACACCGTGTTAAGAATATACTGGGATGGTGAGCAGGACGCTAGCGTTGAAACACCCCTTGGAGACTTCTTCGGAGTCGGGCATGGTGTAGCAAACCATTTCGTATCATTACCCTTAAGCATGGTGAGAGGACCCAGCAGAGGAATCAACGCGGGAATGAACTGCTACTTCCCAATGCCTTTCTCAAACGGAGCCAAGATAGAGGTTGAGAACGAGAAGGATGACGAGATAATCCTATACTTCCACGTGGATTACGAGCAGGTTGACGAGATACCTGCCGACTACGGGAGGTTCCACTGCTGGTGGAACAGGGAGAACCCGTGTACCCCGGTGAAGCAAAGCGGAGAAGAGTTGAACACCACCGGCGAAGACAACTATCTGATACTTTACGCTGAGGGGGTTGGCCACTACGTGGGCTGCGTGCTAAGCGTGGATAATTTCAACGCTTTCCACCAGAATTACACCTGGTTCGGAGAGGGTGACGACATGATTTTCGTAGACGGTGAGAAGTGGCCGCCCAGCATTCACGGCACTGGGACTGAGGACTACTTCCTGGCGGCATGGGGATTCCCATGCGGGGAATACTCGGGGCCGTATCACGGCGTCTCCCTGGCTGGAGACACGACAGAGTGGTCGGGCAAGTGGAGCGTCTACAGGTTTCACATTGAAGACCCTATCAGGTTCACGAAGTCGATTAAAGTGACTATTGAGCATGGGCATGCTAACGACCAGGGTAACGATTATTCGAGCGTAGCATACTGGTATCAGGCTGAGCCCCATAGAAAATTCCCGCCCTTGCCGAAGGCATTGGACAGGAGGCCTAGAAGAATATAGGGAGCAGGCAGGCCGAGTTAGCAGGCTGTTTTTATTCCACGGCAACCGCAAGCCTTAGCTGGGAAAGCCAGCGCCTCGACGGGTTAAACCGGAGACAACGGGCCCGCCGCGATTTGAACGCGGGTTCTTCGGCTCCGGAGGCCGACGCCTTTATCCTGGCTTGGCCACGGGCCCTGTTAAACTTTATTTGCGTAGGCTTTTAAACCTAATTCGCTTCAAGCAAGCATGGAGGACAAGAACAAGGGCGGGTTCGTGTTCTGGGCCGATGCGGTGGCCGAATCAGCTATTGAGCATGCTAGGAGGAACGGGATGCGCGTTGTGACTGTTAAGAGCGGCGGCTCCCCGTCGGGCGGCAAGCACATCGGAAACATGAACGATCAGATCCGCGCCTTCTTCATATACGATGCTTTAAACAGGAAGGGTGTTCGTGCAAGGCTGATCTACACCAACGATGACATGGATCCCCTAAGAACTATTCCGCCGTCCGCCCCTGACGGGGATGGGGAGTGGCATGTTTTCACGGAGCAGGAGCTCGCGACGCTTGAAAAACACTTAGGCTGGCCGTACAGCCGCATACCGGATGTCTTCGGATGCCACAGGTCCTGGGGGGAGCACTTTAACTCCGTGATTCAAGACGGCTTAAGAAAGATAGGAATAACAATGGAGAACTTTGATAACAGTGAGTCCTACGCAAGCGGAAGATTTCTGGAGGCGACTAGGCTAACTCTTTCTAAGACGATGCTCGTCAGGGAGGTTTTAAGCAGGTTTCAGAGGAACGTTGAGAGAAACTGGATACCGTTTCACCCTGTATGCGGCAACTGCGGCAAGATAACGACAACGGCTCTAAACGCTGACCCGGGTAGCGACACGGTTGAATACGAGTGTAGGGGGAGGGCTCTAGCCGGGAAATACGTTATAAAGGGCTGCGGCCACAGGGGTGTTTCAACGCTGAGGGAGGGTAAGCTGCCTTGGCGTCTAGAGTGGGTTGCGCAATGGAGGGTTTTCCAG
Organism: Thermoproteota archaeon; assembly: GCA_038850115.1. Taxonomy (GTDB): domain Archaea; phylum Thermoproteota; class EX4484-205; order EX4484-205; family JAAOZP01; genus JAAOZP01. The sequence goes on along the minus strand of JAWCMB010000009.1, from coordinate 28,451 downwards.
GTTAACGCGGAGCCGTTTGGGAAAGATCATTACGAGGGTTCCTGGAAATCAGGACAGGCGTTGGCGAGAGAAGTCTATGGGATAGAGCCTCCTGCAAGCTTGGTCTACGAGTTCTTCCTGGTCAACGGTGAGAAAATGTCAAGTAGAAGGGGGAACGCGTACATACTGCACGACCTTCTCAAGGTGCTGGAGCCGGAGGTGATAAAGTACCTCTACACTAAGAGACCCATGATGCAGAGGAACATCGATTTGAAGAACCTGCACCTCCTTGTTGAGGAGTTCGACAGGTTTGAGGAAGGTTTTTTCAAAGGAGCCTCTGAGGAGGCTGCGAGAATATACCCGGCGCTAGTTGGCGCTGTTCCAAGCAGTAAGCCGTTGAGAGTAAGCTACCTGCTTGCAAGCTACGTTGTCCAGTTCTACCCGGTTGACGAGGCTTACAGGAGCCTGGTTAGGGCGGGTGTCGTGAATGAGGAGGCTTGCGAAGAAGACAGGGAGAGGGTGCTCAGGAGGCTTAGGCTTGCCGGAAACTGGCTGTCAAGGTTCGCGGACGCCAGCAAGTACGTTGTGAGGAGGGAGCCTGTGGAGGTGGATTTGAGCAGTGTCAGGCAGGCTTTTGAAGAGCTTGTGGAAGAACTATCCTCTTTGAAAGAGTTTAATGGCGAGGAGATACAGAACATTATTTACTCTACTGCACGTAGGCACGGCATCCCTTCCTCCAGCTTCTTCGAGAAGCTTTACATGGTTTTCACAGGAAGGGGGAGCGGCCCCAGGCTCGGCTACCTGCTTGCAACCCTCGGCAGGGAGCATGTTGTAACCAGTCTGAAGACGCTTCTCCAGCAGTCTTAAGGCGGTGCAACGTTGCTCTATCCAGGTTTTTGCAGCATGCATTTCGTCGAACAGTTTTACGGCTGAAAATCAATTCGGCTTTAGACGGATGTTTTCTCAGCATCTAATGGTAAGGTTAAATACTTGTTTATTCAAGCAGCGCAAACATTGGGGTCAAGCATAAGGATTGGGATAGTGGGCTACGGGGTGTACGTGCCGAGGCTGAGAATAAGGGTTGAAGAGATAGCGAGAGTCTGGGGACATGACGCCAACTCCTACAGGGAGGGGCTTGGAATAGAGGAGAAGTCAGTCCCGTCGCTGGACGAGGATACCGCTACTATAGCTGTTGAGGCTGCTAGAAACGCTATGAGACGAGCATGGGAGGTTAAGCCGAGCGAGGTGGGTGCTCTTTTCGTGGGCTCGGAGTCCCACCCCTACGCCGTCAAGCCTACTGCAGCAACCGTTGCAGAAGCCCTAGGCTTAACGCCAAGCCTAACCGCAGCCGACACGGAGTTCGCCTGCAAGGCTGCGACGACAGCAATCCAAGCATGCCTCGGGATGGTTAAAGCAGGATACATACGGCACGGCATCTCAATAGGAGCCGACACGGCTCAAGGAGCGCCCAGGGACGCGCTTGAGTATACTGCCGCCGCAGGCGGAGCCGCTTACGTCATAGGTGCGGGCGAGGGTGTGATCGCTGAGGTTGAGTCAACATACTCCTACACGCAGGATGTTCCTGACTTCTGGAGGAGGGACGGCGCCAGCTACCCTAGGCACGCTGGAAGGTTCACGGGCGAGCCAGCGTATTTCGAGCACGTAATAAACTGCACGAGAGGCCTGCTTGAGAAAACCGGGACAACGCCTAAGGATTACGACTACGTAGTGTTCCACCAGCCTAACTCGAAGTTCCCTTTGAGAGCCGCTAGGGAGCTCGGCTTCGAGGATAGGAAGCTCCACCCAGGGCTCCTGGTCAACAGGCTCGGAAACACTTACTCAGGCTCGTCTCTAATAGGCCTAGCGGCAGTCTTGGATACTGCGAGTCCCGGGGAGAGAATCCTACTAACCTCCTACGGGTCTGGAGCCGGGTCTGACTCCTTCAGCATAAGGGTCACGGAAGCTGTAGATTCTAAGAGGGAGCTAGCCCCGCCTGTGATGTACTACTTGGATAAGCGGGAATACGTAGAGTATTCGACTTACGCGAGGTTTAAGAGGCTTTTCAAAGAGAGGTGACGGTTGGTTGAAGAGGGATGTTGCAATAGTGGCTGTTGGGGCCACGAAGTTTGGGGAACACTGGAGTAAGGGGCTTAAGGACCTGGCTTGGGAAGCCGGGGTTCAGGCTGTTGAGGATGCCGGGATAAGTGGGAGAGACATCCAGTACATAGTTTTCGGAAACATGTCTGGAGGAATGTTCGAGGGTCAGGAGCATGTTGGGGCACTAGTAGCCGAGTTCCTGGGGTTGAACCCGGTGCCAGCCACCAGGGTTGAAGCGGCATGCGCATCCGGCGGAGTGGCCTTCTTTCAGGGCTACCTGGCTGTAGCATCAGGCATGTACGACCTTGTGGCTGTCGGCGGCGTTGAGAAGATGACTGACGTTGAACCCGGCCAGGCTACGGAGATTCTTTCGGCAGCCATGGATTACGAGTGGGAAGCATACTTCGGCGCAACCTTCCCAGGGGTCTACGCCCTCATGGCCACCCGGTACATGCATGAGTACGGGCTTAAGCCTGAGACGCTTGCTAAAGTTGCTGTTAAAAACCATCACCATGGAAGCATGAATCCTCTCGCCCATTTTAGAAACAGGATAAATGTGGAAGATGTGCTCTCCTCCCCAGTAGTGGCCTACCCGTTGAGGAGGAACGACTGCTGTCCTCTCTCAGACGGCGCTGCCTGCGTGCTACTCGCCCCTCTGGAGGAGGCTCGTAAATATACGGATACGCCGATAATCGTTAAGGCTGTTGCGCAAGCATCAGACACGCTCAGCCTCTTGGAGAGGAGGGACATATGCACGCTGGACGCGACGGTGCACGCTGCTGAGAAGGCTTTCACAATGGCTGGGCTCACCCGGAGGGATATTGACCTGGTTGAGGTGCATGACTGCTTCACCATAGCGGAGATACTGGCTCTCGAGGACCTTGGCTTCTGCACCAAGGGGGAGGCGTTCAAGCTTTACGAGGAGGGAGAAACCTATGTTGGCGGCAGGCTGCCGGTGAACACTGACGGAGGACTTAAAGCCGGTGGACACGCGGTTGGCGCGACAGGAGTAAAACAGATAGTTGAGATTGTGAAGCAGCTGAGGGGTGAGGCGGAGGGTGGCAGGCAGGTTGACGGGGCCGAGGTAGGCTTGGCGCATAACGTAGGCGGGTCAGGCGCCACGGCTGTCGTCACGATTCTTTCAAGGAGGTGAACTACATGGGTGTTTCCGGAGTGCCTAGACACTGGAGGAGCCTGAGGGAAAGATATAGGCTTCTCGGCACGTACTGCGAAAACTGTAAGACAAGCTTCTTCCCACCGAGGAAGATCTGTCCGAAATGCCGTAGGAGAGGCAGAACCAGGGAGGTTGAGTTCTCAGGCAGGGGCAGAGTGTTCAGCTACACGGTGATCCACGTGGGGTCTAAAACCTTCGAGGAGTATGCACCCTACATCATAGGGCTGATCGAGCTGGAGGAAGGCCCGAGGGTTCTCTCGCAAATAGTGGACTGTAAGCCTGAGGACGTGCGCATAGGTATGGAGGTCGAAGCCTGTTTCAGAAAGCTTTTCGAACAGGAGGACGGCGGGATAATAAGCTACGGCTTCAAGTTTAGACCGGTTGACGACAGCTGGGTTGAATACTACAGGAAGCTGCTTGCAGACAAGAAGATTAGGGCTGTGGAAAGCTAGTTTGCGTAAGCGTTACAAGAACATATGCGGGCTCTTGCGGCTTAAAGCAATAATGCTTCAACACCTACTTTCAACAGCCAAGGCGTTTCATCATCTTGGAGCCCGTTGGGCATCACTAAGGACAGAAAAATCCTCGTTAAACTCGAGATAATCGCGGCGAGACGTGTGAATAAATATTTTTCCTGGAGTAAAGGCATGTCAAGCGGGCTTTTCAGAACAATCTTTAAAAGCAGCCTGCCGCTTTAACTGCTGACCATTGTCATC
>JAWCMB010000009.1:10136-24475 GCA_038850115.1 Thermoproteota archaeon | reverse complement strand
AAAGGGGCCTCATGGGGCTGACGCAATGGCCTACCTGAGGAAGATAGGGCTCGACGCGATGGAGTATCAGGCTGTTAGAAGCCTGCGGATAAGCAGGAAGCCTGCGGTCGAGCTTGGCTCAGCCGCGTCTGAAAACAATATTCTTCTGACTCTCCACGGTCCTTACGCGATAAACCTGTCTTCAGGCAAGAAGCTTGTAAGAAGGCAGAGCATTCAGAGGCTTGTTAAGTCTGTCGAAATAGCCTCCTGGATGGGGGCTTTTCACGTGACTTTCCACCCGGGCTACTACAGTGGGCTTACTAGGGAGCTCGCCATGCAGGCGCAGAAGGATGCTTTCAGAAGCGTGTTTGAGAAGACGGGTGAGAAAAAGGTTAGCGTTGAGCTCGGCCCTGAGACAACAGGCAAGCCAGACCAGTTTGGAACGCTTGAAGAGCTGCTCGAGCTTTCAACCTCCTTTGAAAACGTTAGGCCTACTCTTGATTTCGCGCATATTCATGCTAGGATGGGCGGCGCGGTTAAGAGCCGCGACGACTACGAGAGGATTCTCGACGCTGTGGAGAGGTCTCTCGGCAGCGAGAAAATGAGGAACCTGGTGGTTCACTTTTCAGAGGTTGAAACAACCATGAAAGGATTCGGGGAGAAACGGCATCATCCTCTTGGAAGCGGCTACGGGCCTGATTTCAGGAGGCTCGCGGAAATAATAGTGGAGAAAGGCTATTCCTTCGTAATAATATGCGAGTCCCCCATGCTTGAGGTTGACGCGTTGAAAATGAAGAGGGTGCTGGCTCATTTAAAATAAGGATAGGTATTTTTGCCCTTCGGAAGCCGGTTTAACTATTCTCTCCTGAATAAAATAAACTTGTTAACGCCTTAATCTTCAGGTTTTTCTGGGGCTGCTATACCTTTCCCTCCCCTATTTATTCCTGTTCCACCCCTGATTGGCATGCACCGCATATAAATGGCAAGCCGCGTAGTGCAGTGTGCACCTCCGGATTCCATCGGCCCGAAACCGCCCAGCGTGCTGAGAGCTGTTGCTTAGGCAAGTGCTAAGCACGTTATCCAGCAGGGGTAGAAGATTTTTATACGTTTTTTAACGCTTTAAACTGAAGGTTGCCGCGTAAGGAGCCCCGTATCCTGCTGGACGCAGAGATCCTGGTGAGGCTAGCATACTTGACGATCACTGGTGAAACAGACTTGAAAAACATGGAGGCTCTTAGGCTCACCTATGAGCAGGGCGGGAGCCAGATTACTGGTGGGAAGGCTTCTATTGAAGAATCGCTGGAGATTACGCCGCTGGAGGAGCTCCGCAGGTTTTTTGAAGAGGCTCTAGGCTCCTCAGAGGGCTTGAAGGAGGAGGGCGAGTAGCTTCTCACTATAGTTCCTCAAACTCGTATTCTTCACCTCTCCTGGGCGCCGGCTTCTCCCTCTTCCAGAATATCTTGAACACTATTATTGCGACCACAATCAGCATGGCTCCCAGTACTATGAGGATCACGTTCAGCGACACAGGTATCCTGATGGTCACCTCCCTCTCGGGTGAGAAGCTTATTTCACGCGTAATTGAGTATCCAAGGTTTAGGACGGTCAGCGTCACCTCTCCTCCTGCAACCCTGTTTATGTTAACCGTGCCATCTGGTCCAGTCACGTATTTCACCCTAGTATTGTTTAGGAAGACAGCTGTCAACTCGGCGCCCCCTATAGGCATTGAAAACGGGTCGATTATCTTCACAGACCCGCTGACCACGTTGCACAAAACCCTGATTTCCATGGGCTCGTGGACAGAGTGCGTTTTAATCTCGTCGAGAACGTTTAACCCTGCGTACTTAACCATCGACAACTTCAAGTCTCCCTCCACCATCCAAAGGCTGCATAGAGTCCCATTGTAAACCGTGTTGTTGGTGAGCATGCAGACGTAGAAGGAAGGCGTTAGGGGGACGTTATCCTGGTCGAAGAAACTCAGGTTAACCAAGTATTCTATTCTGTACTCTGCTGTCAACGTAAGGTCCCCCTGGACATCGACAGCCAGTTCAGGAGCCTGCCCGACGGAGCCGTCGCGCCTCCATGCGGTGAACACGTACCTCAACCCTTCAACCGGACTATGTATTTCTTGAATCCTAATCCTCTTGCTTCCAACGGAGGATTGGAATAAGACTCCCTCTTCATCAACTATCACCTGGCTCTCGTTCTCCAGCTCAACAATAACCCCGGGCAACGGGTCCCCGCCAGGTACAGTTCTCCCCAGCACCCTTATCTTAGCATACCTTGCTTCTAAACTAGCCTCGCAAAAATTATTATTCTCATCAGCATCATAATGCACGTTAAGCGCCTTCACGCCAACTCTCACCACATGGCTTCCGTTAGCAACGTTGACGATCAGCTTCTCATAGTACACTCTGTCCCGTTCTTCCAAGGGGGTCTTGAGCCCAAGCTGGCTTCCAGTAGCGTTTACCAGCACGATGTCGTCAAGCATGATCGTCACCTTATAATCCGGAATGGCAGCGTCCCCAGCGTTTTTCACCACAACTGTAAGGGTTAGGTTCGACCCTGCGATGAGGCTCTTCTTCTCTAGGTAAATCCCATCTAGGGCAATATCGCTCCTAGTGGCCCAATTGTCGGGCGAGGACATGACGCCCCACGTCGACGGATTTTTGAGCAGAGCATTATCGGGCCAAGAGTAGTTTAAGTGTGTGCTCGAAGCAATCAGCGCGAAGCCAAGCGTCCCCGGCGTGTTCGGGTAGATATTCAGCTTGGACAGGGGTATTGATATTTCAACGGTCCAGGAAACAGTCTGGTTTAAGACCCTGAGGTAGACATTGCTCACAGTGGTCTCAATCCACTTGTCCCCCTGCCCGTAGAAATACTTTAATCCACCGGATCTTTCCACGCTGTACCTAGTCGTACTGACGCTTAGAGTAGTACTGTTTGGAATGCCTGTGTTAAACAGGAAGTCCGCCTTCCTGCAGGAGTTATCTAGAACCACCGCTAAAACCAGGCTGCTCGCGTTGTGAACGGCATACATCTTGCCCCATGCTGAATCAAACTGTTTAACAGGATACTCGCCGGTTGAAACAGCACCGTCCACAACCGGGTTCTTGTATAAAGGTATGTCTAACACTGGCGCAGCGGAAACCTTTAGAAGCTGCGGCTTAATTGAGAAAAGCATGATTATAATCAGTGGGAAGACGATGCTTTTCACAGGCTTTTCCCTAACTCCACTCATAACTCCTATGCCTTAGGAAACTCTTAAAAAGATTTTTTTCCGTATGGAAAACAGTGAATCATGTTGGGAGAAACATGCGTGCTAGCGTATTCAGGAGGATTAGACACTTCAGCCATGATACCCTGGATAAGGGAGAAATACGGCATGAATGTTATTGCCGTCATCGTCGATGTCGGCCAGAAGGAGGATTTCGAATCTGCTGTCGAAAGGGCTGAGAGGCTTGGGGCAGTGGAAGTCGTTAAGATCGACGCTAGGAGAGAGTTCGTTGAAAACTATGTTTTCAGAGCGATTAAGGCTAACGGCCTCTACGAGGGGGTTTACCCCGTGGGCACTTCCCTCGCGAGGCCTCTTATGGCTTCGAAGATCGTGGAGGTCGCTGAGAGGAAGAATGCTTCGACTGTCGCGCACGGTTGCACCGGAAGGGGTAACGACCAGGTTAGGTTCGAGGTGACAATAAGGTCGTTGAACTCCGGTTTAAGGATACTCGCCCCGGTGAGGGAATGGGGCTTAAGCAGAGACGAGGAGGTCAAATACCTGGAGGGGAAGGGTGTTAAAGTAGAGAGGAGTAAAAGCAGGTTCAGCATAGACGACAACCTGTGGAGCAGGTCTATCGAGAGTGGTGAGCTCGAGGACCCGTGGGTTGAGCCGCCTGAGGAGGCGTTCGTCTGGAGTAAGCCTGTTTCCCGTGCTCCCGATAAGCCTGAGTACATAACGCTGGGTTTCGAGAAAGGGGTTCCTGTTAAGCTGAACGGGGAGAGGCTTGACCCGGTGGATTTAATCCTGCGGGTTAACGAGCTGGCTGGTTTACACGGGTTTGGGAGGATTGACCATATGGAGGACCGGGTAGTCGGGATAAAGTCTAGGGAAGTTTACGAGGCGCCTGCCGCACTGACCATACTGAGGGCTCACCAGGATCTTGAGAAGCTTGTTTTAACGAGGTTGGAGCTTGAGGAGAAGAGGAGGGTCGAGGCAACATGGGTCTGGCTGGTTTACGCCGGCCTATGGTTGGAGCCGTTGAGAAAGGCCTTAGACGCGTTCATAGACTGCACGCAGGAGAATGTTGAGGGCGAGGTCAGGATCAAGTTGTTCAAAGGCGAGGCTATGGTTGTGGGAAGACGCTCTGCAAAATCGCTCTACGACGAGAAGAGGGCAACATACTCGTCGCTCTCGAAGTTCGACCAGTCTCTTGCCGACGGCTTCATCCAGCTGTGGGGTCTTTCAACAATCAGGGCAAACGAAGTTCGTTCCAGCAAAAGCTAAATTTATAAGCAGGAGCATAGTGTTTTCCAGCACTCTCATGAAGACAGAGTGTGAAGAATGCTTAGCCGTGTTCGAGGTTTCTGAGGACGCGATAGTGGGCGAAGTAGTGACATGTCCAGAGTGCGGGTCAGACCTTGAGATAGTTGAGATAAGCGGCGACACGGTTAAGACGAGGAAGATTCAGCTCTCCGGAGAGGACTGGGGCGAGTAGGCGCAGGAATTGCCGTTAAGCATTTTTTATGACCAGATAAGGTTTGAGGAGAAAGAGCTTTTTAAAACAGCTGAAAACCTTTCAATACCGTTTAAGAGGCTGAACGTCGACGAGTTTTCATTCACACTCAGCAGGAGGGAGCCCGAGCTCCAGGATGTTGAAACAGCCCTCCTCAGATGCGTGTCCTACTTCAAGTCTCTCCATCTTTCAAGCTACTTGGAGGGTGTTGGAATACGGTCTGTAAGCTCTTTCAAGACGCTTCAGATAGCTGGCAACAAGCTCTTCGCTTCAGTAGAGCTTATGAAGAACGGTGTGAAAACCCCGTTGACAGTAGTCTCCTTCTCCTACCCGTCCGCCCTAGACTCATTCAACAAGACAGGATACCCGGCGGTTTTGAAACCCGTCATAGGAAGCTGGGGAAGGCTAATCTCCCTGATAAAAGACAAGTATACTGCGGAAGCAGTGCTTGAAGACCGCTTATACATGTTTCCGCTCTACCAGGTTTTCTATGTTCAGGAGTATGTTGAGAAGCCTAGCAGGGACATTAGGGCCACGGTCATAGGGGACGAGGTTGTTTCCGCAATATACAGGGTTTCCCCGCCGGACCAGTGGAAGACAAACATAGCTATAGGAGGGAAGAGTGAGAAGGCTGAGATCACCGGCGAGCTCGCGGAAATAGTCCTCAAAGCAGCCAAGGCCGTTGGGGGAGAAATCGTGGGGGTTGACGCGATGGAGTCGCCCAGGGAGGGCTACGTGGTTCACGAGGTTAATCATACGCCTGAGTTCAGGGGGAGCATGGAGGCAACCGGCGTGAACATTCCTGAGAAGATTCTAAAATACCTCGTCTCCAAGGCTAAGAGATAATTAAGTTCACGCAGCGTTTTGAATGTGAAGAACTACGTCAGCTTTAAGCAGGCTCGTCGACGGAGCCTCAGCTCCCTTTCAGCTTGTGAGAATCCCACGTCCCGCTCGAGGCATATGAAGCCGCGTGTATTGAAAGGGAAAAAGATTCTTAAACACCCCGCTTGAAGGATTAGGAGGTAGGGTTGGTTAAGGTAGCGGTGTACGGTGCAAGCGGCTACGTGGGCGGGGAACTGCTTAGAATACTTATTTCGCATAGCGGGGTTGAGATCACTGCGGCCACTTCGAAAAGGTTCAGCGGCATGCCTGTCCACAAGGTTCACCCAAATCTGAGGAAAGTCTGCCAGATCAGCTTCGTGGAGCCCAGGGTTGAGAACGTAGCTGACGCTGAAGTTGTTTTCACAGCTCTTCCACACGGCCAGTCGACCCACGTGGTTAAAACAATGTTGGACAGGGGTTTGAAAGTGGTGGACCTGGGTGCAGACTTCAGGCTTAAAGACTCTTCCGCCTACGAGAAATGGTATGGGTTCAAGCATCCCTATCCATATCTTCTGGAGAAGGCTGTCTACGGCCTGCCGGAGCTCCACAGAGGCGAGATAAGGAGGGCGAGCCTAATAGCAGTACCCGGCTGCATGGCTTCGGCGAGCATACTGGCGCTCGCACCGCCTGTTAAAAACGGCCTGGTAGACAGGAGCCAGATATTCATAGATGCTAAAATAGGCTCCTCCGGAGCCGGCTCCTCGCCAACGTTGGAAGGCTACCATCCTGAGAGGTATAATGTGGTCAGGCCCTATAAGCCGGCTGGGCACAGGCATGTCGCCGAGATAATTCAGGAGGTTTCACGGGTTGCCGGTGGAGAAACAGTCGTAGGCTTCTCCCCGCATGCTGTTAACATGGTGAGAGGTATACTGGCAACCGTCTACACGCGTCCGTCTGGTAGGCTCCCGTCTTTCCCAGACCTATGGAGGTGTTACAGGCAGGCATACGACAAGGAGCCTTTCGTAAGACTGGTGCGGGACCCGAAGATGGTCCACGGCCTTCCCGACCCGAAGTATTTGATGGGTTCGAACTTTGCCGACATAGGTTTCGAGATAGACGCTGACTCGAACAGGATAATCCTGTTCGCAGCCATAGACAACCTGGTTAAGGGGGCTGCTGGAAACGCTGTCCAGTGCTTCAACATAATGTTCAACTATGATGAGAAGGAGGGCCTAGCTTTCCCAGGCCTACACCCGGCGTGAGAGTGTTGGAGAAATGATAGTGGTTAAAGCAGGGGGAGCCCTCCTTGAGGAAGGCACCCTAGAGAAGATAGTTACGGACATTGCTGAATACTCTAGGAGGGAGAAGGTTGTGTTTGTCCACGGGGGAGGCGCGGAGGTGACGGAGACATGTAGGAGGATGGGTATTGAGCCAAGGTTCGTCGTTTCAGCCAGCGGGATGAGGAGCAGGGTGACCGACTGGGAGACGATGCAGGTTTACCTCATGACCATGGGGAGGCTCAACAAGCTTGTGGTGTCGAAATTCCTCAAGATGAACGTTAACGCCGTCGGCTTAACTGGGGTAGATGGTGCTCTGGCGAGCGCCAGCAGGAAGGAAAAGATACTCGTCAAAAGGGAGGACGGTAGGAGGATACTGATGGACGGCGGGTTCACCGGGAAGATTGAAAGGGTTAACGTATACCTGTTGAAACTGCTTATGGACAACGGTATTCTACCTGTTCTCGCGCCCATAGCCTTAGGCAAGGGGTTTGAGCCGCTTAACGTTGACAGTGACGCATTCGCGGCTAAGGTCGCCTCATCCCTGAATAGTCGCCTACTATACCTTACGAATGTGGAGGGCCTCCTGGTGGACGGTAGGCTCGTCGAGTCTCTGACGATGGGTGAAGCATCGGTTCTCCTCCCGAGCATAGGGCACGGCATGATGAGGAAAGTGCAGTCAGCCGTGGAGGCTCTTCAGGAGGGGGCTGCTTCAGTAAGAATATCCTCTGGGCTTGTTGAGAAGCCTGTTTCAAGCGCCCTGGAGAAAAACCTCGGGACTCTCATAGTTAAATGAGGGTGCTGAGAATGAATAGCATATATAATGTTGAAGACAGGTTTCTGCTTAAGACCTATGTTAAGAGGCGTGTAGCGATAATCAGCGGTAAAGGATCGGAGGTTTTCGACGAGAACGGCAGAAGGTTTATCGACCTGACCTCTGCCTACGGGGTCGCAATACTGGGCCACTCGAACCCAGTGATTGTTGAAGCAATCGTGAACCAGTTGAAGAAAATATCCTCATGCCACGGCTCATTCTACAATGATGCTAGGGCAGAATTCCTCGAGGAGACGTCTCGATTCGCATCCCGCTTCTTCCCGAGGATGCTTCTCGTTAACAGCGGCGCGGAAGCTGTTGAGCTCGCCATTAAAACGGCCTTCAGGAAAACAGGGAGAAGCAGGATTGTTGCAGCCAAGAGAAGCTTCCACGGCAAGACGCTGGGCGCGCTGAGCGCAACATGGAACCCGGAGTACAAGAAGGGCCTGGAGCACGTTGATGGCAGCAGGGTTGTTTTCACAGAGTATGGTGACGCTGAGGATTTGAAAAGCAAGGTGGACGAGGACACTGCGGCAATCATCCTTGAGCCCGTTCAAGGAGAAGGCGGCGTCAGGATTCCTCCAAGAGGCTACTTGAAGGCAGCTGGGGAAACAGCCTCCGCCAAGGGAGCCTTACTCATACTGGACGAGATTCAGACAGGCTTGAGGAGAACAGGAACATTCTTCGCGTTTGAGAAAGAAGACGTTGCGCCGGACATTGCACTCTTAGCCAAGGGAGTAGCCGGTGGAATCCCGGTTGGAGTAACGTTTTTCAACGAGGAAGCCTCAAAGGTCGGTGAACCCGGCTTCCACACTTCAACATACGGCGGCAACCCGCTTGCGTGCGCAGCAGGCGCCGCAACCATGAGGCTCCTGAGGGAAAAAGTCACTAGGGAGACTGTCGAGGAAAGGTCTAGAATGTTCAGGGAGAAGCTTGAAGCATTAAGTAGCCTTAGGATCGTGAGAGAGATAAGGATAAGCGGCCTCATGATAGGAATTGAGCTGAAAGTAAGGTCTAAGCCTCTCGTCGACCTGCTTGCAGAAAAAGGTGTCCTGGCTTTAACGGCCGGCCCGACTGTGGTGAGATTATTGCCATCGCTCAACATACCTTTAAACCTCGTTGACGAGGCTTGCAGCATTATTCTGGAAACGATGAGGAGCTATGAGTCGAGGCTTGGAAGCAGTGCAGCTGCTGGTTAAACTCCTCTCCAAGTATTCGCCCAGCGGGGAGGAGGAAGAGGCTCAGCAGGAAGTCTTCTCCCTCCTGCTTGCAAACGGCTTTGAAAACGTTAAGAGAGATCCTGCCGGCAACGTTCTGGGAGAAAAGGGGGACGGGGATAAGACGCTGCTCTTCTGCTCCCACGTAGACACTGTGCCAGGGTTTATTAAAGTCAGGCTTGAATCCGGAAGAGTATTCGGCAGGGGTGCTGTTGACGCTAAGGCTTCTCTAGCAGCAATGGCGCTAGCAGCATCAAGCTACGCGGGCAGGAGCCTCAGACTAGTCTACTCGTCAGTCGTCGGGGAAGAGTCGGACAGCAAGGGGGTTAAGAGGCTTCTAGAAGAGATCCCGGCCCCAGATTACGTCATCATAGGGGAGCCAACCGGGATTAGGGCTGCGGCAGTAGCGTACAGGGGGAGCGCAACCGTCAGCATAAGGGTTTCAACACAGGGAGGCCATTCCTCATCTCCTCTGGATGATTTCAACGCTATCGTCCAAACAATGAGGCTTGTTGAACACGTTAAGACTAGAATGACCTTCTCTAAAGACCTTTTCTTAAACATAGGTGTCTCCATCACCATGATTAAAGGAGGATACGGGGACTCCAGAATACCGGACTCAAGCGAGGCACGCCTGAACCTCCGCTATCCTCCCCACATAAGCTTCGAAGAGCTTTCAAGAATGTTCTCCAAGGTTTTGAACGAGTATGTTGAGAGCACGCGTGGCGCTCTGAATGTGGATTACGATTTTCTAGACTACTTGGACGGCTATGCTTCGGTCAAGGATCAGGTTATGATTAACGCCGTCAGAGAGGCGGTTAGAAAAACCCTTGGGAGAGAGCTGCTGCTGATAAGGAAGCTCGGCACGTCCGACTTCAACTATACTGGTCTGAAATGGGGCAGACCGCAATTAGCCTGGGGCCCGGGAGACCCTTCCCTGGCGCACAGCTCCAAGGAAAGCATCATGATTGAAGAGTTCACGCGGGGCGTTGAAGCCTACAGAATGTTTCTCAACAGCTTGGCTTCAAGCCTAGCCCAGGGTTGAAAAACAACTTTAAAAAACCTTCAGGGTGAAGCAGACTATTCGGGTTGATGGTTAGGGCCCACGTGTATATAAGCGGTCTTGTTCAAGGAGTTTTCTTCAGGCATGAAACCAGGAGGCTTGCGCAAGCGCTTGGAGTTGGGGGATGGGTGAGGAATCTTCCAGATGGAAGAGTTGAGGCGGTTTTCGAGGGCGAGGAGGCTCTTGTGAAGAGAATGGTGGAGTTCTGCAAGAGGGGGCCGCCTGGAGCCAGGGTTACCGGGGTAAGCGTGGAGTGGGGGGAATATAGGGGAGAGTTCAAAAGCTTCACCATAAGGCATTGAACAAGAATTCCTTCAGAGGAGGAGAAAGATAAATTAATAGGATAAGTCTAGGATCTTTAAGAACGTGGAAGACTATTATAGAAGAATAGCATCCGAATACGAAGACGTTTATCATCGAGAAGACCCTGTTAGACTGGAGGAACTAAGAAAAATAACTTGCGAATTAAAGAGTATATTCAAAGATAGGAATATTCTTGAAATAGCGTGTGGAACTGGTTATTGGACGCGTTTCCTATCTGAAACAGCTCGAAACATAGTTGCAACTGATATTGTGCGAGAAATGTTGGAGATTGCGGGAAGAAAGCAGTTTAAATGTCCTGTTTCCTTTTGCGTAGAGGACGCGTTCAACTTATCCTTTAAAGACGGCTCGTTCAACGGAGGGTTAGCAATGTTCTGGTTCTCTCATATTCCAAGAGCAAGGATCAACTCCTTTATGAAGGATCTTCATCGGGTTCTAGAAGAAGGGTCGAAAGTATTCATGGCGGACAACATATATATTCCTGGGATTGGAGGAGAATTAGTCACTATAAAAGGCGACGTAAACACTTACAAACTGAGAAGACTAAAAGATGGGAGCGAATGCCTGGTTCTGAAAAACTACTTTTCAGCCGATGAACTGGTAGAAGTCTTCAGCAGGTACATTAGGGGATTCGGTAGGAAAAACGTTTTCTACGGTAACTGTTATTGGAGCATAACGTATGAATTCGAATAGTTTATTCTAAATGTCAGTAAAGTGTTTAACAGAAAATTTAAATCTCATCGTAACACTCTTTTGGGGAATGGTTAAAAGAGTTCTCTTCCTATGTGTGCAGAACAGTTTTAGAAGCCAGGTTGCAGAAGCATTTTTTAACTCAAACCCGCCAGCCGGATGGGTTGCGGTAAGCGCCGGCCCAAAGCCCGCCGCAAGCGTCAACCCTAAGGCTGTTCAACTGATGAAGGAGAAGGGGATAGACATCTCAAGTAAGAAGCCTAAGAAGCTAACCAGGGAAATGGAGGCTGAGGCGGATATTGCAGTAATAGTCTGCAGCAGCTCAGAATGCCCGGTGGTGAACGTGAAACACGTTGAGAACTGGGGTATTGAGGATCCTGCTGAAATGAGCCTGGAGGATGCGCGTAGAGTTTTGGGAGAGATAGAGGAGAGGGTGAGAGGCTTGGTTGAGAGAATATCAAGGGGTGATGCTCCAGTTGGAGAGCAGAGGCTACGCTTAACAATCGGGAGCCTAGGAAACAGTGTTAAGCATGAAGAGGATTAATCGTCTGAGGAGATGATCGGAATCATTATTCCTGTTTTCTCTAAGAAAGATAGCTAGGAGCCGAGGCAGGATTCCAAATATTGCAGCATCTGGAATGAGGCCGAACAGGGGAAGGAGACCGTAAAGGCATCTTCTAGTCCTGGAAGCATCCTTAAGGTTAACACTATCTAATTTCCTGCTTAACGCTATGGTGGGAGTCATAACGATTGGAGAGTATGTTACCATAAATAGGGTTGTGAAAAGCGGGAGCAGAACTAAGTCTGTCATAGGCTTGCCGGCCATTATAGGTGCAAGAACACAATCAGCCCCAGCCTCATATATTCCCCCTAACACGAGTATCTCTAGAAGAGGATAATGATATTTGGCCTCAACCTTCACAAGAAGAACCAGCATGATAAGATACTAAGGCATGGTGACGAGAAGGTCAACAAGCAAGTCAGGGCTGGCTGCTACTCCAGAAGTATTGAAAACCCTTTCCGCAACCCAAAATATGATTTCGACCACAGCCGCCCCACACAAACCGAGAAAGACGAACAACACCCTTGGAGAAAACTGTTGTCTCTCACTCCAATTAGATATATCGTCTTTTGTCTCCAGACAAGGAGGGCAATAAGACTTGAACCAAATATTCCCGTTAATACAGCATAGCCTTTAGCGCCTGCATAAACTAGCTGAGTCAATATCAACAGGATGGTGGTTGCAAAGCAAACTAGTAGCACAATAATCGTTCTCCTTAGAATCATTGTTTTCTCACACTGCTCGCCTTCATTTGGAGCATGACATCTAGCAAACGCCTTTATAAACAGCCTCAGGCATCCCAAGCAACTCCACGTCTAACTCCCCTAACCCTAAACCACTCTCTCCAGAGAACAGCCTCATCGAATTCACAACCCTGGTTCCTCCCTTCTTAACCAGCTTGTCTACATGAAACAGGTCGCAGTCTAGGTCTGCATACTTTATGTTTCCCAATCCTGCTGCGAAATGGGCTCCTGCTGCCACGCCTATCCCTGATTCTCCCATGCAGCCCACCATGCAGGGTATTCCAGCAGCCTCTGCTACACTGGATATTTTCCTAGCCTTCAGTATCCCACCGCTCTTCATCAGCTTAATGTTGATAAGGTCAACAGCCTCCTCCTCGATAAGCCTTAGAGCATCAGCCGGGGAATGAACACTCTCGTCAGCCATGACGGGTATCGGAGAGTTTTTCCTAACCCTTGCCAAACCCTTGACGTCTTCAGCGGGAACAGGCTGCTCCACAAAACGTATGTTAAACCTCTCAACCTTGTTCAACACTTCTACTGCCTGTTCCGGGTTCCAACCCCCATTCGCATCAATCCTTATCTCAACATCCTCCCCAACCGCCTCGCGAACCATCCTTATCCTTTCAAAATCCTCAGAAGGGTTTAAGCCAACCTTAACCTTCAGAGCCCTGAAACCCTTCTCCACGGCCTTAACAGCGTCAGCAGCCATTTCCTCCGGAGTCTTGATGCTTAACGTAATATCAGTCAGGACCCCCGTCCGGTAGCCGCCGAGAAGCATGAAGAGCTGTTTCCCAGTGGTTTTTCCAAGTATGTCGTGAAGAGCAATGTCTATAGCTGCCTTCGCAGCAGGGTTTCCGTCAATAAGCTGGTCCATCGTTTCCACGTCCTGCTCAATCCTAAGCGGGCACATTCCTATCAGTTCCGGTGCGATTCTAGATAATGCTGCAGCAACGGTTTCTCCAGTCTCTCCCGTTACTCTCCTAGACGGAGAAGACTCCCCCCAGCCTTCAACCTCATAGTCTGTGATGACTCTAACCACGATGTTGCGGCTTTCCCCACTCGCGCCCGGGGCAATCCGGAATGGTTCAAAATACCTTAGGTTTACTGAATAAACCTCAATACGCTTTATCCCCAACTGCTTCCCAACACCTTCGTAGACTGAAAATTACAGTCAAGCGGCATTTAACCGTCAGAGCCTCCTATTCTCAATCCTGACAGCCTTGGAGGAGGAAGATGTTTTACTCTCCCGTCCAGCCGGCAAAACAGGATCCCATGTTTCAACACAGCTTGGCGTGGCCACGCCTTCTTCAAGAAGCTCGCTACCATACAGTAAAGCCGTTTAAACAAGTTGAAA
The DNA here is from genome assembly GCA_038850115.1 of Thermoproteota archaeon. GTDB lineage: Archaea > Thermoproteota > EX4484-205 > EX4484-205 > JAAOZP01 > JAAOZP01. The sequence continues at coordinate 10,903 of JAWCMB010000009.1, read as the reverse complement.
AATGTTTATAAGCTTGGAAAGGCTTATGCCTAGGCTGAAAACAAATCTCGCTCTTCAGGTTTATGTTACGTTGCTTCTAGTAAGCTCTTAGCTCTTCCAAGGAAAAATTTATTTTCAAGGCTGCCGCGTTCTCGGCGATGAACGAGAAGGAGAGGCTGCTTAGAACCCTTTGGTTTAAAGAGGTCGACAGGGTGCCGGACTACGAGTTCGGCTACTGGAGTGAAACCATTGACCGCTGGCATGCGGAAGGCCTGCCCCTGCATCTCCACAATATTAATGATGTTGAAGACTATTTTATGCTTGAAGGCTGGGACACGGTGGACATGCTTCCCGTGAACACTGGCCTGTGGCCTCCGCCACCATCCAGGAGAATCAGGGAGTTCGACGACAAGGAGGTCATAGATGACGGTCTCGGCGGGGTCTACATAACTAAGAAATGGACGTCTACGATTCCACAATACCTGAGGTACCCGATTAGAAGCAGGAACGACTGGGAGAAAATAAGACCCTTCTTCGACCCGGATACCCCGGGGAGAATGCCGTTAAGCTACGATGAAATAATCAGCGTCTACCGGGAAAGAGATTACCCGCTTGGAATTTTCATCGGGAGCCTCTACGGCTGGCTGAGAAACCTGATGGGCGTCCCAGGGATCTCCATAGCCTTCTACAGAGACCCCGACTGGGTGGCTGAAATGATGGATACGCTGGTGAACCTCTGGATAAAGATGATTCGAAGAGCCTTGAGGGACATCAGGGTTGACTTCGCA
>JAWCMB010000009.1:0-10126 GCA_038850115.1 Thermoproteota archaeon | reverse complement strand
CGCATCATGGTGGGAAGACATGGCTTACAACATGGGGCCGCTCCTCTCAGTGAAGCTTTTCGAAGAATTCATGGTTCCAAGGTATAAGAGGGTGACAGACGTTTTGAAGGAGTACGGTGTTGAAATAAACATTCTGGACTGCGACGGGAAGATAGATGAGCTTGTCCCCGGATGGTTGGAAGCGGGAATAAACTGCATGTTCCCCATAGAGGCGAAGTACACGAGCCCGGTGAAGCTTCGAGAACAGTATGGAGACAAGGTTCTCCTAATGGGCGGGGTTAACAAGCTTGCACTTATCGAGGGCCCCAGGGCAATAGACAGGGAGCTTGAAAATCTTTCGCAGCTTGTAATGGAAGGAGGCTACATACCCATGGTTGACCACAGGGTCCCCCCAGACGTTTCACTGAGCAACTATGTCTACTATTTGAAGGTTAAGAGGAAAATAATAGGGAGAAAAGAGGAACTGCCGTATCCAAAGACCCCCTAAGGGGATTCGCCTTAAATGGCCTAAGATTCCATTATTCTCTGCTCTCTGCCGCATCTTTTATCCCCAGCGTCTTAAGAACCTGGGAAAGCGCGCGCCGGAGGATCCGAGGAGAACAAGACTAAGTGCGCCTAGCGTCAGGCTGAGAAGCGCGGGAATAGTAAGTCTCTCTATAGGACACCAGTATCGTACGCTCCGCGTGAGATTAAAACCCTATTCTTAACACTGGAACAAACAGTCGATGACGAGGTGAGCATAAGAGGCTAAAGAACCCTTACGATTACGGTGGGGCGCATTAAACTTCTGGAGGCAGAGGGTTCATTGCTCTACAGCCATCATTCTTCTTATCGCTAAGCGCACAAGAACAGCATCGTTTTAAGCAGGAACCATAACTAAACGGGGAAAACGAGACCCAGTAGTTTAGCGAAAACCCAGCCGAAAACTATGGTTGCTGGAAGCGTCAGAATCCATGAGACAAGGATTTCAAGCACGATTTCAAGCCTTATGCTTGAGAAGCGTCTGGCTGCACCAACCCCAACGATGGCGGAGGCCGCTACATGCGTTGTGGAAACAGGTATTCCGAAGAATGAGAGGAGCTGTAATACGGTTGCTGCGGAAAAATTCGAGACGAAACCCTGCTCTGGCGTTAAAGTGGTTATCCTCATCCCCAGGGTCCTGATGATTCTCCATCCCCCGTAGAACATGCCGAGTCCAGCAACTACTCCTACAGACAGAATAACCCAGAGGGGTACTGTAGGATCCTTCCACCCGTAGTAGAGCGCTAGCGTCATAACCAGGATGCCCATTGGTTTTTGAGCATCGTTAAGACCATGGCTGAAACACAAGTAGGCAGCGGAAATCCTCTGAAGATTTTTAAAAACCAGGTTCATCCTCCTCGCGCGCGCAGAACGGAAACACCAGTAGACAATCTGCATCAGGATTAACCCGCTTGAGAAACCCAGCAATGGGGAGATGATTATTGCAGCCAGGATTTTTATCAGAGCAGCCCACTGGACCACGTCTATTGTTCCAGCCACAGCTATTGCCGCGCCGATTATCCCCCCGATCAACCCGTGTGTTTCACTAACCGGGATGCCGAAATAGTATGTAAACAGGCTCCAGGACAGTGCGCCCAAAACTGCAGCCGGAACCGTGATGAGGGAAACCATCTCGAGAAAAACAATTTCTTTACCTATGGTTAAGGCTACCGCAGTGCCGGCAAGCGCGCCGACGACCTCTAAAACCCCAGCCATCAAGACCGCTACGAAGGGGGATAGGGAGCGGCTTCCGATTGCCGAAGCGATCGCTTGACCAGCATCAGTGAAGCCGGATACGAAGGCGTAGATGTAGCAGGCCAAACCGGACACTATCAGCAGTATGAACGATAGGTCCATGGCTACCGGCCGTATTTTATTCTCAACATGCCGAAGAAGGCGGCAAGATCCTCGCACACGTCGAGAGTGTCCTCAAGCGTCTGGAAAATCTCCTTCCACTTAATTATTGAAAGTGGGTTCCCCCGGTCGTACTCGGGCGAAAGCCCCCTCATCATGTCTCTCAGAATCCTCCTGTGCAGCCTGTCTCCCCTGTTTTCAAGCTCATGCAGGCTTTCAATACAGGAAGTGAATTCCTGAGAGGTTAGCTTACGCTCCTTAATCATCAGAATACCGTCGTGAACCCTTCGAGTCGACTGCAAAACCAGCTCGGAGAAATCCTTCAAAGCCTGGTTGCTGCTGGGAATCTCATAAATGTTGAGACGGCTCGCAACCTGCTCCAAGTTATCCATAATATCGTCCAGCAGCTCAGTTAACCGTTTAATGTCCTCCTTATCCAACGGGAGGATGAAGGCGCTTTCTATCTCATCCGTAATCTCATGCACAAGCTCATCCGACGCCCTCTCCATTTTTTCAAGAGCAGCAGAGCCCTCCTCCAGCTGGCTCCAGTCCTCCACCATCCTCTGAAAGGTTTCAACAGCCTCCAGTATGATTGAGGACTGCTTGACCAATTCCTCGAAAATCCTTGTTTTCCTAGGGATAAACATGGCGGCACCACCGGTTAAACGTTGAAAGCCGCCAGGATTAAACGGGCCCCGCGCGCCGACGCTTCAAACCCGTATTGTCGCAACCACCTGGAAGAAGACGCGTACGTCGAGGGAAAACCCGTGTTTAACCATGGGTTGACACTATGCATAACCCCGGACGGCTTTAAACTCCACTTTACCATTTGATCTGCCTCAAAGCTGAAACAAAGGATATATAAGCGTAGCGTGCTCCAAGCATCAGAGTTTTTCCAACCGTCTTCTGCTCAGAGAAAAAGGTTTTTCGTTAAAGCCTTATGTATGGTTTCAAACAGCTCCTCGAGAAGGAGAAGGGGTTTGCACGAGCATCATGCGCACCACATCGCCGAGTTTAAAAACAGGCTTATCGCCAGCCTAATCCTTACAGTCCCAATCCTGCTTTTCTCAGAAACTTTTCAAACGATGATCCTCGGGATTAGAGCGGCGGCCTTCCCAATGCAGAAATACGTGTTGCTAATCCTATCCGCGTCCATCTACGTTTACGGCGGGTGGCCCTTCCTAAGAGGACTGGTGAACGAGTTGAAGGCCAGGCTCCCAGGCATGATGACGCTCATCGGCACAGCCATAACGGTGGCGTTCGCATATTCTGCCGCAACAGTTTTCATTCCGCCCGGCATGGAGCTCTTCTGGGAGCTCGCCACCCTGATAGACGTAATGCTTCTCGGACACTGGATAGAGGCGAAAAGCGTTCTCGGAGCCTCAACAGCCCTCGAGGAGCTTGTGAGAATAATGCCGACAACAGCCCACGTTTTAAAGAACAGTGAAACAGTCGACATCCCGGTTTCAGAGCTTAGGCCGGGGGATGTTATTATCGTCAAGCCTGGGGAGAAAATCCCTTGTGACGGCACTGTTTTGGAAGGCGAGTCGTTCGTGAACGAGGCTCTTCTAACAGGAGAATCGAAACCAGTCCGCAAGCAGGGGGGATCAAGAGTCATAGGGGGCTCGATAAACGGCGAGGGTTTCCTGAAGATTCTTGTCGAGAAGACGGGTGGGGAAACATATCTGGCTCAAGTCGTGAAACTGGTTAAGCAAGCTCAGGAGAGCAGAACCAGAACCCAGGACTTGGCGAACAGGGCTGCAGCCCTGCTTTTCTACGTTGCGTTAACCGTTTCCATAACTGCTTACATCGCGTGGCATGTCTACGGGAAGCCGGAGCAGGCTCTTGAAAGCATGGTTGCAGTGCTGGTCATAGCTTGCCCGCATGCCCTCGGCTTAGCAATACCACTGGTCGTCGCCATCTCAACCTCGATCACCGCTAAAAGCGGGATACTGATCAGAAATAGGAAAGCCTTTGAAACCGCTAGGAATGTGGACGCTGTTGTTTTCGACAAGACTGGCACGTTAACCCTTGGCGGCTTCGGCGTGAGCGACATTGTCCCGCTGATCCCTGAGGAGGAGCTTTTAAAACTGGCTGCAAGCGTCGAGCTGAGATCTGAACACGTTGCTGCTAGGGCGATAGTTGAGCACGCGAAACAGAAGGGTGTGGAAACCCTTGAAGCAAGAGAGTTTAGAGCAATCCCCGGCAAAGGGGTTTATGGGAGGGTTGACGGTAAAGAAGTTTACGTCGGCGGAGTAAGCCTTCTGAACGATATGGAGATAAGCGTTGAAAACGGGAAGATGGGCGAGCTGATGAAGCAGGGTAAAACCATGGTTTTCACGCTGGTCGACGGCAGGCTTGCCGGCGCGTTCGCCCTCTCAGACGCGATAAGAAAAGAATCCTATGAAGCGGTGGAGAAGCTTAGAAAAATGAAAATAAGGGTATACATGCTTACCGGAGACTCGCATGAAGTAGCCAAGTGGGTTGCGGAGGAACTTGGCGTGGACGATTATTTCGCACAGGTATTGCCACATGAGAAGGCTGAGAGAATCAGGCTTCTGAGGATGAAAGGCTTAAGGGTTGCTATGGTTGGAGACGGGGTTAACGACGCGCCAGCCCTCGCCACAGCAGACGTCGGCATAGCTATAGGCGCGGGCACGGATGTAGCGATAGAGAGCGCGGACATAATCTTGGTTAGAAACGACCCGAGGGATGTTCCAAAGATGATCGAGCTTTCGCGAAAAACGTATTCCAAGATGGTTCAAAACCTCTGGTGGGCAGCCGGCTACAACATAATAACCATACCGCTGGCAGCAGGCGTACTCCACAGTCTCGGAATGGTTCTACCGGCCTGGGTTAGTGCACTCATCATGTCGCTGAGCACAGTCATAGTTGCTTTAAATACTCAGACCCTGAGAAAATACGAGCCGGAGGAGACGAGGATGGTGAAGATGAAAACAGTAACTGACCCCGTGTGCGGAATGAAAATAGAGCCGGAAACCGCTTACAGTAGGCTTGAGCATGAGGGGCACATAGTTTACTTCTGCTCCAAGCATTGCGAGGAGGAATTCAGAAGAAACCCTGAAAAGTACAGAGGTAGGGTCTAAAAAGCATTTTTACAGCTTTTTCTCAACCTTAAAAAGCCTCAGCCTATTGTTGTAAGAAGGAAGAGACTCTTTCTGAAGCATTTCTCCAAATATTTATGCGAGCGTTCTCCTCGTTGTTTATAAACGGTTCACACTAACCGTCATACACGATCAGAAGATGTGGATTTCCATTATCTAAAAAGTGATGCACTTTTAGCGTACTATAAAAAGATTCGAACCCCCAGGCACACACTAGCCAAAGCTTCAAACAGAACAGGCCTACAAGCAGGCTGAACCAGATCTAAAGCGCGAGCTCACGCACCATGCTTCGTGTTACAAAATTATTTGTCAGTAAGACTAATAGTAGCCTAGGGTGCCTTTCTTCAAAACCTTTCTCTCCTCCTTAGCGAATATCATTATTCCCGCAAGCATCCAAAAAGCATCGAAGAGAAGCAGGGGTATTAAGAGGCCTGTTAACTCGCCTAAGCTCTTATCCATTACTAGCAGGCTTCTCATTCCTTCTATCGCGTAAGTCGGTGGCAGAAGGTAGGAGAAGCATCTTAAGATAGGTGGGAGAATGCTTAACGGGTAAGATATTGGGAGAAGCAGTGTCAGCAGCGAGCTGAGGAAGTTTACGAACGCGTTATGCTCCTTAAAATCCAGAACTATCCCGGCGAGAGAGAAACCTATCCCTATAAAGCTGGGCAGGGCGATGAGGAAGAATAATAGGGCGAGGGGCAGGTTTAAGATCCTCAAGTTCAGACCGAATACTAGCGAGACTAGGGTTATCTGCAGAGAGACCCATAGGAGGGTTGTCAGCATCGAGCTGAACGCCTTACCCACGAGAATTGAAAACCTGCTGCACGGCGCCAGGAACGTTGACTCAAGGGTTCCGCTCCACTGCTCTCCTCTTAAAGCATAGCCCATCCCCCAGAGGGTTGAGAAGGCGAAGCTGGAAACTATCATCCCGACTATCGTGAAGGACACGTAATCCCCCGTGTTCGCCAACTGGGCCAGGTTGACGGAGTACGGTGAGCCCACGAGAGCCCTGCCGTATATCACCATAGACACAACCCAAAGTAGAGGCATTAAAGCGTCGAAAAGCACCCAGACAGGGTACCTAAAGTATAGCTTAAGCTCCTTCTTCATCACCGTCGCGGCAACCATTATTTCGCCGGCAAGACTCATCTCTATCACCATCAGTAGGCTTCGATAGCCCCCTTCCTCCTAACTTTTTTCTCAACAAGGTTGAAGAGAATCATGCCTACGGTTAGGAACACCACGGTTGCTCCAGAAAGATAGGAGAGCGCTATAGCGATGTTCAGATAAGGGTTGAACGATGGAAGCAGAAACGCTCTCACAGCCTCTAAGGCAGGTGTCAACGGAAACGCTAAGCTAACCATCATGACGTAGTAGCCAGCGCTTCCGAAGAATAGGGCAAGCGCTTTCAAGGGATAGTTAACCGGACAGACAGTATATATCAGGGTATCTATGAAGTTCAGAAGCGCACCCGGCTCCCTATACATAAGGATCAACCCGGAGAGCACTAACCCGATTCCGTAAAGAGCCATAATCATTAGAAGCGCTGCCGAAACTGCGAACACCAGGTTTTCCACCCTTATCCTCGCTCCGAATAAGAGGCTTGCCAAAACAAACTGGACAACCGCATAGAAAGTGGTTAGAACACTATCCGACAGCGCTTTTCCAAACAGTATGAAGAACTTGTTGCAGGGTGAAACCAGGATTGTCTCAAGCGTGCCTCCCCACTGCTCTCTCCTCAAGGAAAGCCCCATGCCCCATAGTGCTGACATCACGTACGCGTAAAGCGAGCTTCCGATTATCGCAAACGTTACGAAGTCTGTGCTTCCGGCGAGTTCTCCGAAGGATTCTGAAAACCTTCCCCCGGTGAGAGCGTGGCCCTGGAATATGAATGGCGCCAGCCAGAAGATAGGCATTATTGCCCAGAACACTACCCACAGGGGATACCTGAGGTTAACCAGTATCTCCTTCTTAGCCGTGGAGATCGATGCCTTCAACTCCAGAACCAGGTTCACCCTATCCAGGTTCAATCCCCAAGAGCCTCCCCCGTAAGCTTCATGAAGACATCCTCAAGCGTGGGCTTCTCTATGCTTAAAGAAAGTATCCTGTATCCGGCTCTAGAGAAAACACCAACGACCTCCTGAATATTCGCATCAACATCCATCATATATATTCTGATCATCGTCCTCTCTCCCTGGCTGGCCTCCGTCACCCTATAGTCCTCGATAAACGGTAAACGCTTCAACACGCTCTCGACGCTTCCACCCGGATTGTCTACAACTATCTTCAGAACCTCTCTCTTACGAATCATGGTCTTCAGCTTCTCAGGAGAATCCGCAGCAACTATCCTGCCCCTGTTTATGAAGGCAACCCTGTCACACATCTGGTCAGCCTCCTCCATATAGTGGGTCGTAAGCAGGACGGTCTTACCCCGCCTCCTATTAAGCTCCTCCCTGATGAATATCCTTATGCCTCTTGCGAAACCAGGGTCTAAGCCTAAAGTAGGCTCGTCCAAGAGAAGAATCTCCGGATCGTGCAGCACAGCCCTGGCGATCGCAAGCTTCTGCCTCATCCCGCTCGAATACTTTTCAACAAGCTCGTCAGCCCTATCCTCAAGCCCCATCAGGCTGAGCAGCTCCCTGACCCGTTTCCCAGCCACCTCGTCAGGAACCTTGTAGAGCCTCGCGAAATACTCCAGGTTCTCCCTAGCCGTAAGCTTCCAGTAGAGCGATCTCTCCCCGCTGGAAACAACACCGATGGAAGCCCTTACTTTCCCAGGCTCCTTCAAAACATCATGTCCGTTGACCAGAGCAGTCCCAGCATCCGGAATAATAATCGTGCTGAGAATCTTAACCAGAGTTGTCTTACCCGCCCCATTTGGCCCAAGCAGGCCGAAGAGCTCACCCCTTTCAATGCTGAGATCAACATCGTCAACAGCCACGATAGTCTCAGAACTCTTACCCCTAAAGGGAAACACTCCTTCACCCTTCTTATACGTCTTCCTTAACCCACGTGTAATAATCGAATAATCCTGCATCCTGCGAGAAGCACAGGGAACAACTATCCTATTAAACTTAGTGCGGCAGCTGGCGCTTAGAATAATGGTAACGTTATACTTCTCTTCAAAGAAAGAGAAGAATTAGTTTCCACCCAGCAAAACCACTTTCAAATGGCCGTAAACATCTTCAATAATCTTGAAATCCCTATCCCCCGTCACTACCTCTTCAACACCATTAGCCACAGCAATGCCGGCGATCAAAACATCAATAACGTTAACAGGCCTACCCGTCCTCAGCAACAACCCCATTATTTCAGCAGCCTTCTCCGAGGACTCCTCGTCAAAAGGCAGGAGAACCAGGCCCTTAACCAGCCTCCTAAGCACCCTCCCCTCCCTCGCAAGCCCCCTATGATATATTCTGGAGAAAAGCTCGAAACGCGTTATCGTCGTCGTGCAAAGCCCCTCCTCAGCAGGCTTCTCAACAATACTCTTAGCCTCAGCATCCCCCCTTAGAACACTTATTATAGCCGAAGTATCCAGCAGCCTCATCGCAGAGAAGCCCTCCTCCTACCCTCCAGAATCTCCCTCTCAATCCCAAGCCAAAGATCCGCATTATCGCGAAACACTCCGTAGAAATCCCGCAGATTAACCCTCCTCCCCTTAAGAATCCTGATTATAACCTCGCTAAAGCTCTCACCCTCCCCCTTAAGCTCGGCTAAGGCCCTGTAGGCCTCATCGTTTATAGTGATAGTCTTGACCATAACTTATAAGTGCACGCATGTGTTTAAAAATTTTTGCACGCGCCACCCTTGCTTCTCTCAACCCCAACCTGAAGACCCTTCCCACCAGCCTATTCAGCAAAACCTCAACATAACCCTCACCAGACCGTCTAAAAACACGGATCCTAGAATCCCGCAGCACCCCAATAAGCCTGCCGCTCCTCGAAACCCCTGCAGCGCGCGCTAGCCAACCGCTTTATAAAGAAGTAAACATCCCTTTGAAGCCAGGAAACACCGGTGTAAAGAATTCTCGGGCTGCTTTAAAAAACGCTAGCGCGCAAGATTATGTCCCCTTATGTGTCAGACGCCAAAACACTTCCCAAACCTCTTTCAACAAGCATATTCTTCAGCCTTTCGTCAAAGCTTACCAACGTGCATTTTTTACTTAAGGCCAGCGTGACATATAGAGAATCATATACGGGGAGCCCGTATTTAACCGAATTGTCTAAAGCCTTCTCCAAAACATCTAGGCTGCTGTAAACCTGCGCCGCATTGTTTATCAAAGGCTTTATGCTGCTCTTTAACGTTTCAAAACTATCTTCAGGTATCCTCTTAAAAACGTAGGCATGCTTCCACAAAACATTGGCGGTTTCTATGAAAGCCAGCTCAAGCGTAGCGTTCTCCTGCTTCAAGCTTTTCTTAATAAAACTGACAGCCTCATCATAATACTCGTCTTTCACCACTATGCTGGCGAAAACACTTGAATCAAGAACCTGCAAGACACCCTACCTCTTCTCCCTGAACTCCCTGACGGTCTGCCAAGCAGCCTCCTTCGAAGCCTCAACCCCGGAGAGAGCCCCGTCGATCATACTGAGAGCCCTCAACAATTCTTTCTCCCTTATCTTCATCTCGATGAAACCCTCTATCTCCCTCCTCCAATCCACATCCCTCAAATCCCTCATTCTCCTCTTAATATCCCTCCTTATCCTGATGCTTAATGTTTCGGAAACCATGTTTACATTATCTGTACACAATAGCCGTATATAAGCTTTTTCAAGGAACCGCCGGTTTCCCCCGGTTTTTCTAAGCATTAACCTTATAAATAGCCATCCAGCGAAAACAACCCCTTAAAATCCCAACACCTAATCGCGCCGAGCAACCATGCGGAAAACACCCTTCAAAGCCAGCGAGCCCATAGCACCAAACCCCGAAGCAAAAACGATCAAGCAAGAAAAACCCGAATAATCACCTTTAAAAAGCACGTTAAAAACCCTGAAAACCGGTAAAAACAGGCAGAAACCAATATTTAAATACGCACCCAGCCCCTTTATAAAGGGGGAGAAATGCAGACACAAGCGGAAAAACCCGGAGAAAAACCAATAGTAGAAATCCAAAACGTAGTAGCATCA
>JAWCMB010000008.1:0-42299 GCA_038850115.1 Thermoproteota archaeon | reverse complement strand
AAAGCCTCTTCTGAACTTGTTAGGAACCTTCCTTCAGCATGCCCCACGGGTATTCTGAGAACCTCACCCTTTTTCATCATCATGGTGAAAGGCGTCTCATTGTTCTCAACCCTTAGCCAGACCCATCTGCACTCATACCTTGCTGAAGAATTGTTTGCAAGCGCTGCCGACGGGGTTTCGCTGACACCGTCTCCCGGCAGTATTCCGGCTTCAACGAGAACCTGGAAACCGTTGCATATGCCGAGCACAAGCCTACCCTCCTCTATAAACCTCTCGAGCTCCACCCTAAGCTTTGCAAGAACCCTTTTACCCCATACTGCGCCAGCCCTCACGTAGTCCCCGTATGAGAAACCCCCGGGAAAAACGACCAGATGATAGTTGGAAAGCCTTTTCGTCTCAAGCTGATTCATATGCAGTATTTCCGTCTCAACACCCACCTCCTCCAGAGCAATCCTTGTTTCAAGGTCGCAGTTCGTACCACCAGTCCTAAGGACGCAAGCCTTAAGCCTGTTGCGGCTCATTTCAGTAACCCCTCCAAGCTTTCTTGATTTCCATCTCGCTTAACTCGTGAAACCCATTGTTTAGATCAGTTATGCACAGCCCAACTCCTTTGGCCACTTGGCCAATCCTCCTAAAAGGTAGTCCTGAGAAAAACTCTTCAAACCTTCTCCACTGGTCTCCATCAACCTCAACGAGAAACCTTGATGTTGACTCTGAGAAGAGAACATAGTCGCTCCTAGCCGTGTTTGAGGGGATCTTGCGGAGATCTAACTCTATACCCAAGTTTCTCGATGCGACGACCATCTCAGCCGCGGCCACTCCTAAACCACCCTCCGAGAGATCGTGGCACGACAATACGAGTTTCTCGTCAACCGCCCGGATTAGAGAGTCGAACAGGCTCTTAGACAGCTTAGCATCCAGCTTAGGCACCTCCCCGCCGTCAACACCTTTAAGCCTAAAGTATGCTGAACCCCTCAGCTCATCCCTGGTTAAGCCGATAATGTAAACAGGGCTCCCCTCCTCCTTAAGGCTTAGAGTAACCACGTTCCGAATGTCAGGAATTATTCCTACGCCTGTCACCAAGAGGGTTGGCCTCACCGGGCCCAGCGGCGACTCGTTGTAAAGACTATCCTTGCCGGAGATGAAAGGCGTATCCAAAGCCTTAGAGAAATCGTAGCAAGCCTCAACAGCCCTCAGCAGCATACCCATGTTATCCTCGTTCTCAGGGCTTCCCCAGACGAAGTTATCTAGGATCGCGACCCTCCTGCCACCTACGGCAGCATTATTCCTTAACGCCTCCTCTATCGAGGCTGCAGCCATCCAGTATGGGTCAGGATAGAAAGGGTTTATTCCACACGATATCACCACGCCCATCCAAGAATCCCTGAGTGGCTTGATTACTGCAGCGTCACTGGGCCCAGCCTCCTTGCCGTGAAGAGGCTTAACCACCGTGCAGCCCCTAACCTCATGATCGTAGGTTCTGATAACATCCTCCTTACTCCTGATGTTCGGGTCTGAAAGAAGCTTGAGAAGCTCCCCGGCAAGGTCCCCCGGCTCCTCCAAGTCGACACTAGCTGGAGGGAGCACCGGTGTTCTCGCCCTCCTAGTAACCTTAGGAGGGTTGAAGAGGAATCCTAGATCTAAGTCGCATACAACCGTTTTCCTCGTGAAAACCCTGACCCTACCTGTTTCAACAAATCTTCCTACGACGCTCGCCTCAACATCCTCCTCGCAGAATATCTCCAAGACTCTCTCAAGGTTTTCCCCCGGCACTGAGAGAAGCATCCTCTCCTGCGATTCGGAAACCCATATCTCCCAGGGAGCCATGTCGGGAGCCTTAAGCGGAACCATATCCAGGTTGATGTCAACACCTAGGCTTGACCTGTAGGCCATTTCACCTGCTGCGCAGGATAACCCTCCCCCGCCTAGGTCTGTTATACCCGTGGCAAGCCTCTCATCCCTTATCCTTAGAATGGCTCTCCTAAGCCTCTCCTCCACTATAGGGTTCGGTATTTGTACAGCCGACCTCAGCTCTTCAGCCTCCTCACTGAGCTCAGCCGATGCGAACGTCACCCCGTGAATACCGTCTCTGCCTGTTCTACCTCCAGCGAGCACAGCCAAGTCACCGTTGCGCGTATTTTTCACGTAAGCATCCTTGGGAAGAACCCCTATGCAACCGCAGTACACGACCACGTTGCCGGCGTAACCCTTGTCGAAGATTACTGCCCCGGAGACTGTTGGGATACCCATGTTGTTGCCGTAGCTGCCTATTCCGGCTACGACGCCCCTGTATATGTAGCGGGGATGCTTAACCCCTGGAGGGAGCCCCTTGTACTCGGTGTCCAACGGGCCGAAGCACAGAACGTCTGTTAAAGCAACCGGCTCACCCCATACTCCGAGAATATCCCTTATCACTCCTCCTACTCCGGTTGCTGCTCCTCCGAAAGGCTCTACTGCGGACGGATGGTTGTGCGTCTCAACTTTAGCGGCTATAGCATAACTCTTGTCGAAATCTATTATTCCGGCATTGTCCTCAAACACTGAAATACACCAGTCCTTTCCCAGCTCCCTGGTTGACCTCATTATGTACGTCTTCAAAATACTGTTGATTAAGCGGCCGTCATCAGTAGAAACGTCGCCCTTGAAAACGTTGTGGAAACAGTGTTCAGACCATGTTTGGCCAATCATCTGGAGCTCGACATCCGTCGGAGGTCTTTCTTTAAAATATTGTTTTAAATACCTCATTCTCTCTAGACTAATGCTGAGCCCCATTTCCCTGCTTATCTCAAGAAGGTCGTCGTCGCCTGCTGAAGAAAGGTCTACAATGTAAACCTCTGGATCCCCGTACAGCTTCTTCAGTAGACCCGGCTTCAGGTGGAGAGCACCTCTATGCTGAAATCATCCTTAACAGGATTAGCCAGTAGTTTTCTACACATGTCTTCCGCAAGCCTCAACGCCTCCTCGCGGTCACTGGCTTCAACATCAATAATATAGACCTTACCGGTTTTAACCATGTTCAAGGGGAAGCCGAGATCTCTTAGCGATTTAGCAGTCACATCGCCCTCAGGGTCGAAGTGACCCGGTTTAAGCTTAACCTCAACCCTCAGCCTCATTTCCTCCTCTCCTCCACAAGCCTCTCCGCAAGCCCAGGATATTTCAGGGATAGTATTTCAACCGCCAGTATCGCAGCGTTCTTCCAATTGTCTACGCCAACAGCAGCAACCGGTATGCCTGGAGGCATCTGGACGATTGAAAGAAGCGCGTCTAGACCACCAAGCCTAACCTCCCTAGGAACACCAATCACGGGCTTAATGGTTCTAGACGCTATTACGCCGGGCAGAGCTGCTGAAAGACCAGCCACCGCGATGAACACCTCTGCATCACTGTTCTTCACGAAGGAGTCCAGCTCATCGGGATTCCGGTGGGCTGAGAGAACCCTGTAATCGCAGTCAACACCGAAGTCTTTCAAGAAGCCAACGATGTTTCTACCCAGTTCTTCATCCGACTTGCTCCCCACTATGACAGCGGCCTTAGCCATTTTTCAACCAACCTCCTCCAATCCTTTTCCAGGCATCCAGACCATCCTCCTGCCGAGAATCCCCCTTCTCTCCCTATACTCGTATATTTCCCTAGCCATGTTGGCTAGCATTATTCTCCTCTCTAAAGATTTCTCAGAGCCGATGTCACTCCTGTGGAAAAGCCCCCAGCCATCTGCAAGGCTAACCTTCGACGTAAGCCTCTCAGCAATGCGGCTTGCCTCAGGAATGGTTTCCGCAACACCGAGACACTCTACAAGCCTGGAACCGCCGCTCTCTATGATTCCAGAGTCTTTCAAATCCGCTGAAGCCCAGAAAATCCCCTCCTCATAGTCGTGAACCAACACAGGATGCCCCTTCGCCAGATCCCTGCTCAACGGGTATCCGTGGGGCGAGACTGCTTTCACAACCGTGGCCTTATCCTCAAACTCAACCTTAACAGTGTTAAGCCTCTCGCTTATTATCGCCTCACATATTTCAACGATGTCAGTCTTAAGGACGGCGAGGACGTTTAGAGCCTCAGGGTCGCCGAGCCTAGAGTACATTTCTATTATCGTTGGGCCCCATATTGAGGTCAGCATCATCTGCCCAGCTACAACGCCATGATATTTTCTCCCTGTTTCACGCTGAATAGCGTCAACCATCATCCTAACTATTTCAGCGGATTTCTCAACCTCCTCCCCTGTAAGTATTGCCCTCTCATCGTTAACACCCCATTTCAGATTCATGCCGCAACATATGGACCCCATTCCACCCGTTTCAGGACCAAGGTCGCCGTCGAAAGCATGCTTATTATCCTGGACAGCCGGCATCGGCACTATCGTCCTACCGTCTGTGAAGCATTGCAATGTATACTCCGGCCCCCAGACCCTCTCCTCAATGAGGATTTTGAAATCCACGTCGCCGTAACCCTTCATGTAGTCCCTGTAGATGGATTCGACGTGCTGCTTCTTAACCCTCTTCTTCTCCTCCTTCAAGTAAACCTGGAAGTCCTCTATCACCTTAACCCCTTTCCCACCGACCTGCCTAGCAGGCTTAAGCGCAACGCTCTCAGCGTATTCTTCAACATAAGGGGCAGCCTCCTCGAACGTTCTGAACTTCTTATACCAGAGCCTCCCTGGAATCACGTATTTCCACTGAAGATCCCTCATGCTCGCCTTCGACAACTCTATTTCAGCAACCTGCCTGTTCGCACCTATGCATGGAACACCTTCCTCCTCAAGCCTGTCTGGAACACCTCGGAAATTAGGCTCCTCAGGACCGATGAACACGAAGTCTATGCCAGCCCTTAAAGCAGCCTTCGAAACCTCCTCAGCATTATTAGGATCTCCAACATAATACTCGCCCCCACTATCCTTAACAATCCTGCTTATTCCAGGGTTAACAAGCTCTGAAAGACAGTACAGTACGGGCTCGTAGCTGCTCCTCGCGAAAACCATGGCTATGGCATGCTCCCTCCCCCCGCCGCCAACCAGAAGAATTTTCAACAGCTACACCTCCGGGTAGACGCAGTTGAAGCAGCCTAGGCACAGCTCGCTCTTCTTCAAGCCGATCGCTTCAGAAAGACCCTCTATGCTTAGATACTTGAACGAGTCTGCTCCCACTACCTCTGCAATCTTCTCCTCAGACAAGTGTCTGCCTATGAGCTCATCCTCCGGAGGAACCTCAACGCCGAAGGGGCAGTGGGAAATAATGTGTGGACTCCCTATTCTGACATGTATCTCCTTAGCACCCTTCTCCTTCATCAAGTAGACTATGTTTGCAAGCGTGTTACCCCTTACAACGCTGTCGTCGATCAGGACAACCCTCTTGCCTCTAACAGCCTCGCTTATAACGTTCAGCTTAAGCTGAACACCCTTGAGTCTTTCAAACTGGTCCGGCCTCAGGGCGCTCCTAACCCTCCTACCCGTCAGCTCAAAACCCTTCTCTATAGGTATGCCCGTCTCGTTGGAATAAGCCATTGCGAAGGGTATTGCCGTCTCGGGAACACCTATCACTACGTCCGCGTCAACCCTGTCTTCCTCAGAGAGCCTCCTACCTATGTTCCTTCTAACCCGGTATATCGGAATATCGTTAACATACGAGTCAGGCCTAGCGAGGTAAACGTATTCGAAGCTGCAGTAAGCCCTGCTGCAAGAATCACCCTTAACCAAGCGTGCAGAGAAAGGAGTGAAAACCATCGCGTCCCCAGCCTCAATATTCTCCGCGGGGCTTATGGGAACCCTCTCGCCGATAACGTCCATCACGCAGCTCTCTGAAGCAACTATCCCGCCTTCAAACCCGAACTTACCGAGTACAAGCGGCTTAACACCGAGGCTACACCTTCCCGCAGCCATCTCCATCCGATGGTTCACAGCAATGTAGGCGAAACCTCCCTTACAGTTGTCGAAAAACTCTTTAACAGCCTCTATTTCCCCTTTGGCACCGGCGAAGCTTGTAAACGCTTTCCTCAGGTTACCCTCGTAGCTAAGCGAATCATCCCAGGAATACCCCTTGACCCCTGTAACCCTACCGTCTAAAGCCACCGAGACTTTCTCGCTTAAGGTAATAGGCTGAACATCCTCCTCGGCTCCAACAGGGTGGGGAGACACTGCGCCCAGACAAATATGGCCCTCAGCCCCCACATGGCTTAAAACATCTTCAACCAAGCCTTTCCCAGATGCTTTCCGCCTAGACTGACCTATGAGCTCCAGCCCAGCAGTTTCCTGACCCCTGTGTTGCAGAGCCATTAACCCGTATACTCCGAAGCTCCCAGCGTTCCACCTCTCGTCGAAAAGATATATTCCCAGTATCCCCGTCACGCAGAGCCCTCCTGCTTCACGAGACCCGCCCTCTCATATATCCTCCTCTCATCCCTAACGTCTATCGAAGCCTTGGCTGCGTCAGCCATCTTCTGAGCAAGCTCAGTCGGATACTCTCCGGTTATGCATGCTAGGCAAAGCTCGTTGAAACTCATACCTGTTGCCCTAACATAGTCCTCCAGAGGCTGGTAGAAAACCCCGTCGGCGCCAACATGTTTCGCAACACCCTCCTCGTCAAACCTGAAGCCGATCAGCTCGGTGAAAGTAGCCATGTCAACACCGTAGAAACACGGGTGCGTTATCCGTGGGAAAGTAATGAAGAGATAGACCTTCTCGGCACCAGCCCTCCTAAGCTTCCTCACCACAGTCCTAGTAGTATCACCCCTAACAATACTGTCGTCGACAACAATAACCTTCTTACCCTTAAGCCTCCCGTTCATAATATTCACCTTCTTGTCGATTGTTGAAACCCTTTCACTGGGCTCGAGAATGAATGCTCTTTGAGTAACATACCTATGCCTCCTAAGTATCCTTTCCCATTTCAAGCCGGTCTCCTCGTGCAGACCATAGGCAGCGTCCTCAGCGGTCTCAGGCATTGAAAGAATCACGTCGCAGTTCTCCGCAACATCCCTAAACCGCTTCCCCAGGTTTCTGCCAAAATCTTCCCTCACATTGTAAACATACTTACCGTTGAGCAGGGAATCCGGCCTAGCGAAGTAAGCGTATTCGAAAGCGCAGAAAGCAGCCCTATCCTTCTTCACAAGCCTCTCCCTTTCAACACCATCCTTGCTAAAGACAACAATCTCACCGGGCTTAACATCACCCATAAACCTAAGCCCGTTAATGTCAAGCCCAACGGTCTCAGAGGAGAAGGCATTAACCGCACCGTCCTCGCTAACCCCGATGCTGAGAGGCCTAATACCCAACGGGTCTCTGAAGGCGAAAAGCTCCCCGTTGGATCTTAACCCCACAACGGAGAAGGCGCCTTCAGCCTCCCGCATGCAGCGCTCAACAGCACTTATCAAACCACCACCAACACCAACAGCAAGGATTTTCGATAAGACAGCTGCATCACACCCTGCTCCAGAATCCCCAAAAGCCTTCAAACGACTCCTAAGCTCGTTAACGTTAACAATATTACCGTTGAAAGCGAAACCCATCTTCTCACCCCCGTGGGAAGATATCAACGGCTGCGCATCATTCAGCCTAGACGAGGCACTTCTATCCCCAGAGGTGCCATACCTGACGTGAGCAATGCCAACACTCCCCTGGAGAAAATTGCTCCACCTAGAATACCTCTCGCCGAAGATCTGAGGAACAAGACCCACATTCACGTGACGCCTGAAACCCTTGGAGAAAGTCAGGAAACCGTAGGACTCATGACCCCTATGGTTCTGCGCCACAAGACCCCAGTAGAGAAAGTCGAAAACACACCTGCCGTTGAAACACTTCACCCCAAACACGCCGCAACTCTCGGCAAGCATTTACAGCTAACAATTATTTTCAGCATGTTTTTAAAAATTTGGTCACATGAACCTGTAAAATTAGCACGTTTATGTGTAAAGGGGAGCCGGATGAGGGTCGCGGGCTTCTTTCATAAGCTTCGGGTTGAGCGATGTAAGGATAGCGCTGGGCATAGCGGGTCGGGTGGGAGCGAGGTGAAAGTCAATACTTTCGCTGGTGGTAAACAACTCAGCCTCCACGATAGACAACAAGCTGGGGGTTGAAGCCTTTTCCAGGCGTGTAGAGGATGCCACTCACTTTACTGTCGTAATGGTGAATATGCTTTTAGGTGGGGCTTGGAAGAATATGCCATTATACGGGTAGTTTTCAGTCTTTAAATTCAACTCTCCAACCTTTACACAGTTTTCCTCCTCAGTAGTCCTATAATAAGATAATCTTTCAGTTTCAATCCTCGAGCAACCCCCCTCCAAAAACCCGTTAAGGTATATGGGTTCGCGGGAAAGGTTCATCCCAATTATGCTTAATCCTCCTCTTCTATTGTCAGCAAATGCTAAGACCCTCACCTTCTCAGACTCTACACTAGTATCGACTCTAACAAAACCCGGCCTGACGAATCTATATACTTGTTTAGCCGCATAGTATCTTTTCTTTGGAGTGAAAATTTTCCGTCCAACCCTTAACAATCCATATATGGTCCAAGCCTCATCATGATCGTGATAGTTATCAAACGCGTCCCAAAATATAGCCCCATTAAATCCCGCCTCTAAGATGTTGAAAAGCCTATATGTGGATATCCATGAAACATACCACTCCATTTCCCCAGACTGATCTAAATCACCGTATTCACCCATCCAGACGCTACGATCACCACCGAGGCTTTTCCTCAAAGTATCGACAAATTTTCTAAGAACATCTACAGGAATATTGGAGTACATATGCATGGATATTACGCCTATTCTCCCAGCTATTGTTGGGTTGTTTATTAGATGTTTCACATACTCAGCATTAAAAGATGCCTGCTCTGGAAGAACGAACCTGATATTTTCCAATTCACCTTTAAAACGCTCGTCTAGTGCAGCAACGACCTTGACAAACTCTTCAGGCTTAACTTTTGGACCCTCTGGAGGCCCGATATCTGTCTCGTTTAAAGGACCGAACAGCGAAAATTCAACACCCTCCCTATTTTTCGCCCAGCTTACAAACGAATACATCATCTCTGCAAAATAGCCATATTCGCTCAAAGTCGCACCGTCGCTAGTCATCCAAGAGGGGACTACTCCACTAGCGGTGATGTAGGGCATTATTCCTCTTTCATTTAAATATTTCATCATACTCCAACCATTTTTAAAAACTTCACTTGTATAGATTTTTCTATAACTTTCCTCGGTTAAGGAGGCCGGCCCCAACATATTGTTTGGATCCACCCAATTAGATTTACCGTAAACATCGACTCTGAAAAGAACCGCGCCAAGATCATCTATTAATAGGTCCAATATAGGTTTCAATGCACCATTATTCCAGTATTTAGAGTTTATATTCACCCCGAAGCCATCAATCTTCTGATAGGTTTTAGCCAAATCTATTCTAAAAGAAAGAATCTCTGATGGGTTCATATGACCTCTGCATCCTATAGACTTTTAAACTTTTGGTTTTGAAATATTACACGTTACTCATCTCTAAATTATCTTTTCCAAAAATATTCAATACACGGAAAACTTCGCTAAGAAGCCTGTATATCTCCAGTCTGTTTAAAACGAACGATAATATTTATAATGCAAGGCTCATCTCGGCGAGGTAGTTCCAATTATCATATTAATACAGTAAACAGAAACGTATCCAAATCAATAGAGTGCGCTACAATTTCACCCAACAGCTTTTCATAAAGGCTTTAGGCTATAACATCATCGACGCTAAGCAGACCGAGATCATCAACGCTGGTGCCTTCAGCAAGCACTCTGTATGCTCCGACGCATCTCTTAGCGACCTCCCTAACAACTGGTTGAGGCAACTCAGGCGGCTCCCCTTCTCCGATGAAGCCCATTCTCCTCAAGCATTCTCTGAGAAACTCCTTGTCTAGGCAATGCGACTCCTGCGGTTCTCCAACCCTGTAGTACTTGACTGCCCAAAGCCTCGCAGAGTCATGCGTAGGCGGCTCGTCTATCTGGATCAACTCGTCCCTGTAGAAGCCGAACTCTATTTTGAAGTCGGGTATTATTATACCGGCTTTACTGGCCTCCTCCTCGTAAAACTCGTACAGCTTAAGAGCAGCCTCCTCCAGCGTGCGCCAAGTATCAGCGTCAAGAAGCTTCGTCTCTATGGCTTCAGCCCTGGTGATCTCCCTGTCGTGGCCCACATCAGCCTTCGTAGTAGGTGTTAACACTGGTTCCGGAAGCTCCTCAGCCATCCTCAGCCCCTCTGGGAACCTTAACCCGTACATTTCCCTCCTGCCCTCGCTGTAAGCCCTCCACAGTGATCCATAGAGGTATTTCCTAACAACCCATTCCACGTTAATTCTCCTAGCTTTCCTCACTAGTATGCTCCTCTCATCCACAGCATCTATAAGATGGTTTGGAAAAACCTTTCTGCTCCTCCTCATCCAGAAGACAGTCAGCTTCTGCAAGTACTCACCCTTCCAGGGTATGAGTGTCGGGAGGACAATGTCGAACGCTGAAACCCTGTCAGTGTGGTATATCAGGAGTTCCTCCCCTAGGTCGTATATGTCCCTAACCTTCCCCCTCAAAGGCTTCCCAATACTGAGGTTGGAGTATCTTACAAGCCTTGTTTTTCCACCAGTTAAAGGGTCGTTCGCTAACTCCATCACAACATGTTTTAAAGAGCATTTAAAAAACTTTTCAAAGCTCTCGGGTTACAGGAAAGATTTATTTAGCTTCCACCGTTAACTGTTTCATGGCGTATTCACCCCCACCACCGCCACCTGGTCAAATTTACCTGTCAACAACGCCTGAGATCCCTGGAATGAAAATCGTGAGAAGCTTGGGCGTGGTCTTCGGACAAACAGTTAGGACGAGAGGCGCTCTCGGAAGATTCGTAGCGGGGATAGAGGCACTAGTCGGAGGAAAGTCGGAAGCATACCTCTCAGAAATCGAGAAGGCGAGGAACGAAGCCCTTGAGGACCTGATGAGGAAAGCGGCCTCTATCGGTGCAAACGGAGTTGTGGGCATAGATTTCGAAACATCTGAAATACTGGAGGGCTTCATAGTAATCACCGCCGTAGGGACTGCTGTTAGGGTGGAGTAGGAAAATCTTTTCCTCGCGAACACGATGCTTTTATTCGTAATTATTGATACTAGGAGGAAAAAGATTAAATACTTCCTTTGAGAATACATAACCATGGTTGTTAAAGCATACGTGTTCATAGTGACAAAGCCTGGAACATCCATAGAGGTTACTAGTCAGCTCAAAAAAATTAAGGGCGTTCACTCGGCTGACCCTATTTACGGCAGGTTTGACGTTGTTGCGACGGTGGAAGCCGAGAGCCCTGAGGAATTAACTAAGCTGCTCTACGAGGTTATTGAGAAGGTTCCGAACATAGTTAGAACGGAGACCTCCATAGTGCTACAGTGACTCGAAATGATTAGGGCATTCATCCTAGTTAGAACAAAGCCGGGCACGTCTGAAGAAGTTGTGAGGACAAGAAGGATAAAGGGTGTTAAACTGGCCAACTCCGTCTTAGGAAGATATGACGCGGTATTGGTCATAGAATCCAAGAACCTAGAGGAGCTAAAGAAAACGATCTACGAGGTTCTGGAGAAGCTTGAACACGTAGAACATACGGAGACTCTAATATCTTTCGCTCCAGAGCAGTAAATAAGTTAATCTTCAGTCCTTCTCGCCCATTTTTTCATCAAACTCATTAGTAATTATTTCAATGTTTCAGGCGCCATACTCGAATCTACCATCCTCCGAAATAATGATCAGAGAGTTTCCTTCAGAAGATTTCTCACACCTACCGATTGCCTGAGCACCCACATGAAACTTTTCAGATATATCTACAACAGTGTCTTCACGTCCTTTCTCGACGATTATCTCTAAACCTATTCCCATGTTGAAGCTTCGATACATGTTTCTCGAGGTCTCCCGGCTCTCAGCCTGAATGAGTCTAAATATTGGATCTGGTTCAGGAAGATTATCCTTCACATACTTTATGTTACTCCCTATTTTCAAGCATTTCGTTAATCCTCCACCAGTATTATGAATTATAGCTTTAACCTCAACCCTTTTTAGGACTTCAAGTATTATCGGCAGATAGATTCTAGTCGGCGACAATAAGGCTTCTCCAATATTCATGTTAAGCTCGTCGACGAAGGAATCTATTTTGAAGCGGCCGTAATACCCTTTAATGTCTCCTGAGCCTATCTCAGGGTATTTCTTCAAGTATTCTTCAACCAGGAGACAGTGTCTTGCAAGCGTAATCCCGTTGCACATTATTCCACTGTTCTCCTTCTCCTCGTATGCTGACCTTCCTCCGCTCCTCAAGCCGACTATAATGTTCCCAGGCGAGATGTCTCCACCAGTTATCGCTTTAGAGAGCTCGACTCTAGCCATTACTGTTCCTGAAACGTCGAATGTTCTGACAATGTCAGGCAGGTCAGCCGTCTCGCCTCCGCTGAAAAGAACCTCGACCCCGTTCCCCCTAAGCGTTGAAAAGACTCTGGAGAAGCCTTTAGCCAGGCTTTTAAGGAGCTCCTGCTTGGGGACTTTAAAAGGGTTTACAGCAACATAGTCTGAGAAAGCCACTGGGAACCCTCCCACGCACGCTGCATCGTCAACATTCATGGCGACAACGTCGTCAGCCAATTTTTCGAAGCACTTCTCCTCACCAGTCTCCTTATAGTAGATGTAGGAGACAACCGGCTTGGTTCCAGCGCCATCAGTGTGCAGTATGATCCCCCAGCCCGGGTTTAAAGGATCCTTAACCACAGGGGAGAAGGCTTCGGGGAAAACGTCGTCCGTAATCTTTTTCAAAAACCCCACTCCTTTCTTGCTCACGTCTACGCCGAGCTCCTCGTATCTTGAGGACATCCTGCAATTATTCTGGCGTAGATCTCTTAAATCTTTAGACTCTCCTCTAGTTGGCGCGCGTCACTCATAATTTTCGAAATTGTTACCTACCGTAAATTTTTCGAGACTTGATTGCTAGCGTATGTGTAAAACCGGCTTTGGCCTATAAGGTTCTTCAAGGTACTTTATCTCGTCGTCCGCCAGCTTCACGCTCAGCGCCCCCACAGCCTCCTCCAAGTGTTCCACCTTCGTGGTGCCTATTATCGGCGCCGTGACGCCCTTCTGGAAAAGCCATGCTAAGGCGATTTGAGTCGGTGTCACACCCTTGTTCTTCGCGGTTTCCACAACCCTCTTTACTATCTCAGCGTTTTCAGGAGGCTCGATGTAGGCACTGTAAGCGTAAAACCCGGTGCCCGGCTGCAGGCGTTCACTGTCGTTTGGACCTACGACGAGCTTACCTTCCTTTAAGTATCTTCCAGAGAGAACCCCCACGGCGTTGGGGCTGTAGGGGATCAGCGCAATATTGTGCGTCTTGCAAAGGGGTATCATCTCCCTCTCCTCCTCACGGTAAAGCAGGTTATACAGGTTCTGCATGCTTACGAACTTCTCATAGCCTTTCATCTCGCTGGTGAAGAGAGCTGTGGCGAACTGCCACGCCCACATGCTAGACGCACCTATGTACCTCACTCTTCCTTGGTGTACCAAATCGGTTAATGTGGATAAAGTCTCGTCTATCCCGGTGGAATAGTCCCACCTGTGCGTCTGGTAGAGGTCGACGTAATCGGTTTTAAGCCTGCTCAACGATCCCTCTATCTGCCTCAAAATGTGCTTCCTAGAAAGCCCCGAGTCGTTTGGCTTGTCCCCCATTGGGAAGAACACTTTTGTAGCCACCACCGCGTCCTCCCTTCTCCCCTGCAGAAACTCCCCCAATATCTCCTCGGACCTTCCCCTCGAGTAAACGTTGGCAGTGTCGTAGAAGTTTATGCCGAGGTCCCACGCCCTGTTCAAAACCTTGAACGCCTCCTCTTTGCCGGAAACCCAACCCCCACCCCCGAAGGGCTGCAAGGCAGGGTCACCAAAAGACATGGCTCCCAAGCAGATCTTTGAAACCTTAAGTCCGGACCAGCCTAAACGGACATATTCCATTGTTGAATAACGCTTTTTTAATAAGACATATAAACATTTTGCCGCATCCAACGGTTCCGCAGCACGTCCAGCTTTTCTGTTCCTTAGCGCGTGCCCATTAAGAATTTTAAAGAATAGTTTTAGGCTACTTTTCTCTAAGGCCCTCCATAAACCTGCAGGCTTCCTCATAGGTCCGGGGTGTTCCAATGTCGAACCAGTATCCCCGGAAAACATAGCCGTAGACAGGCTCGTTCCTGCATAGCCAAGATACGAAGTGCCCGGGACTATCCCTGTGCCCGCCCTCTTCAACATATCTCTTGATTTTTATGAGTGACCTCCATGGAAACATGTAGATAGCGGTAGCAATCATGGTTGAACTCGGGTTTACAGGCTTCTCGACGAAATCCACTATTCTACTGTCTTCAGCAAGCTTGACGCAGGAATACATTTTAACAAGCTCAATGTTCCCAACATCGTACAGCGCTACAACCGGCTCATTCTTACCACGGTAGAACCTTAGGAATTCCGTTAAATCGAGGGAGAAAAGATTGTCGCCTGCTATAATCAGGTATTCATCCTCCTCAATATTGTCAACCAACATCGCTAGCGATAATATTGTTCCAGGTTTCTCCTCCTCCCGTGTACTTCCCTCAACCTGTAGCCTCGTGTTAACATAGCCTCTGGATCCAAGCCATTCTCTAAAATCCTTTTCAAACTTCCTGTTTACAGTAACAATGACCTCGCTCGGGTTTAGGACCATTATTTTCTCCATAGTGTAATCTATTATCGGCCTGTCGCAAACCTTAACCAGCGGCTTCGCCATGTGTACCCCAAGATGTTGAAGACGCTTCGCGAATCCTCCGGCGGGAACTATCACTCTCAAGACTTCTAAATATCCTCAGCAATAGGGATTAAAATAAACCTTATCTTAAGCCATCATTCGCCCTGAATGCATATGAAACATTTATATCTTAAGAGACTCGCCAATGAGGCGGATGTGGAAAGCCAAGTATGAGTGAGAAAAATACTCTTGTTTTTACAATAGATGCTCAAATAACTCCTTCAGATTACACGAGCCTAGTTGACTTCATATATCAGAACTACGTGACTCCCAATTTGAAGAATTTTACGAACGTTGTTAGAAGCGTCTCTGAAACGGGGTGTTTCCTCTACTTTACTGCAGTCGATCCAGATAGGAAATGGTATATCGACGTTCAGATAAGCATCGGAAAACCAATCGACGTTAGAATGTTGTTAAGTAGCAGCGAGGTCCCCGAGTCAGCCGTACGCTGGTTGAGAAGCAACCTGGTTACTGCAGTCAGATTTTTCGAAGAGCAGCGTAGGAAAACAACCGTCTACTTCACCTGGGTTGAGGGTGAAGAAATAATACCTGAAAGGGTTCTCGAGGCCCGTAAGAATTTCGTCTATCGGATGTTTTCAGAAAGCATGCTGCTCCTTTTCATCTTGTTCACCTCGCTTAGCATTATTCTCTTCCTGATCCTGGGATCGTATGCCCCAATAGCGCTCGTATTAATGCAGTTCACCCTAATCCTTTTCTCAGATAGGATTATTGGGAGAATGGGGGATTGGCGGATCACTGAGAAAAACCCTATGATACATGTTTTCCAGTATAATATTCCGGTTTCAGAATACAAGTCTTTTCTAAACAAGCATGGTGTAGAAATATTCTCCAAGATTAAGAAAGATATTTACAGCAGAACCCTAGCACTCAGGAAGCCAATAAACTATGAAACGTGCGCAGAAGTCCTATCACAATACGGGTTGGAGTGTAACCCTGAAAAGGCTTCGGCAAAGATTGTGAACCTGTATGAAATTGTGAAGCAGGCGGCGGAGAGGTTTGAGCTTCCAGTGCCCAGGATAGTTGTCTCTAACACGACGCTGCCTAATGCGGCAGCCTCTGGGCCTTGGCCGAGACGTGGAGTAATCCTGGTTACTACAGGGCTTCTCGTCCAGCTTGATGAGAGGGAGATTCTGAGCGTTATTGGACACGAGTTCAGTCATCTTAAAGGGAGAGATCCATTGATCTTTTTTCTCTTAACCTCCATCGAGTATCTTCTCAGGTTTTACGTTTTCTGGCCGCTACTATACTTCTTAGGATACTTCTACCTTATTCTTGCTCTTGGAGCCGTCTATTTCATAGCTAAGTTTTTCGAGTCCAAGGCTGATTTAGAGTCTGCCATCAGAATAGGTGAGCCGCAGACTCTTGCCAACGCGCTGAGGAAAATAGGTTTCCGCAGGCTTCAGCTTGAAACACGGCGCGAGTATGCTATTCAGGAATGGGTAGGATGGGATCCACATCCTCCTCTCTACTTCAGGATATCTAGGCTGGAGAGCCTTGAGGAGCCTGGGAAAATAAGGCATCCCTTGATACGGTCGATTAAAGATAATATACGTGGCTTCCTCGAAATAATTGGATAAGCTTTCTACTCAAGCGGAAAGATTATAAGTTTATCGTGCGGAGAAGGCTTGTGAAACCGGGTTTACTCTGCGTCCCCTGCACTGTGAACGCTGCCTACGACATAGCGTCTAAAGCAACCAGCGACCCGAGTATGATTCGAGAAATACTTTTAGAAGTCTTAAAATGGGTTCCGAATGCTTTTGAAGAGGATGCTTCTCCAAACATTCTCCATTCTCAGGTCTATAGGATTACTCAACGCGTAACAGGAGTTAAGGACCCGTTTAAAAGACTGAAAACTTTTTCGAACGATGCGGCCTTAAAGGTTTACCCAAGTTTACGCAAAATGTTTGAAACCGTTGAGGATAGGATTGAAGCGTTAAGGTTTTGTCTCAAAGCATCCATAATCGGAAACATGATGGATTTTGAAGTCCATGGGCATCGCTTTAATCTTGAAAACCTAGAGTCACAGTTTAAAGACTATTTGAATGAGCCTTTAATTATCGATAATGTTGATGAGCTGAGCAAAATAGTAGGGAGGAGGGTGAGAATCCTTTACTTGGCGGATAACGCTGGAGAAATAGTTTTCGACAAGCTCGCCGCGGAATGTCTTAGAGAAAAATGGGGATGTGGGGTTACGATGGTTGTTAAGGGAGGGCCTGTTTTGAACGACGCAACCCTTGAAGACGCGGAATACGTGAAAGCCAGTGAAGCATGTGATAAAATTCTTACGACTGGAGATGACACTATAGGGGTCATTATAAACAGGGCTTCAGAAGAGTTTAGACAAGCTTTGGAAGACTCGGATCTCATAATGTCTAAGGGGCAGGGAAACTTCGAATCCCTCACTGGGCTTGAAGGGGAAATCGGTAAGCCGATTTGCTACGTCCTGAGAGTCAAGTGTGAAGTCATCGGTAAAACCCTCGGTGTTCCTAAGGGTTCTAACGTAGTCAAGCTGATACAGGTTTAGGGAGAATTCTTCTAAAACTTTATTAAGTTTAACTCCTAATCCCCATTCATGAAGAAGGGGATAAATCTTTGGAGTATTGAATGGCCAAGCATCCTGAAGGAGCTTGACAACAAGAAGGTTGCTGAGAAGCTTAGAAGGATGGGTTACGACGGCGTCGAACTCGTCTTTGACGACAGTAGTTTCGACCCGATTATGAGAAGTGAGGAGGAGGTATGGAGAACCGCTGAAGATTTCAAGTCGGAGAATCTTGAAATACCTAGTGTGGCGACTGGAGTCTTCTGGAAGTATAATCTCGGCTCAAACGATGAAAAAGTCAGGAGTAAAGGCGTCGAGTACGGCAAGGCTGGTGTTAAAATGGCCAGCATCGTAGGAGCATCATCGATCCTCGTTGTCCCAGGTGTAGCCTCCCCAGAAACACCTTATGAAGAGCTTTATGCCAACGCTCTAAAGTCAGTGAAAGAACTCGCAGAGTTCGCGAAGGATTATAATGTGACTATAGCTGTTGAAAACGTCTGGAACAAGTTCCTCTACTCCCCCATGGAGTTTAAGAAATTCATAATGGATGTTGGAATGAGGAATGTAAAAGTATACCTCGACGTTGCTAACCTGCTGGCAATATCCCATCCTGAAAACTGGATCCACAGCCTGGGAAGCATGATATCGAACGTGCATGCTAAGGATTTTGACACGGGCATCGGGAACATAAATGGGTTTAGGAACGTGCTTAAAGGAAGCGTGGACTGGAGGAAGGTTTTCAGGCTGCTTGAAGCAGCAGGATACAACGGGTATCTTACTGTAGAGTGCCCACCCAGCTTCAACCCATCGTTGAAAGCTCCGACTGTTCTGGATATTTTGGAGAACGCGGAGGAAAACTGCAAGGCACTCGAGAAAATAATGAAAGGGTTTTGAGGCTTGCATAGAATACGGATAAGGAGAAAGGAGGCAGCTAAGCTTATCGAAGACGCTAAAAACCGAAAGATCTCGTTTAAACTAGACAAGGTGGAATCTGCGGAGATAGTCGAGTTGAAAAACGCTAAAATACTTTTTTTAAATAGTTTCCCGGCCCTAATCATTTTTCCAGATGGCAGGATCATCCCCCATCTTCAAGGCCTCGGAAGAATAACGGTCTGCCCGATAGTGGTTGTAGACAGGGGTGCTGTCGAATACGTGGTTAAGGGTGCTGACGTGATGATGCCGGGAGTAGTTAAGCACAGCGAGTTCAGCAAAGGAGACCCGGTGGCGGTTGTTTCTGAAGAGTATATTGCGCTGGCAGTCGGGGTGGCACTTCAAGATTCTGAGAAAATCGTCAAAGACGGTAAAGGGAAGACCGTTAAAAACCTGCATAGGCCGAAAGACGAGTTTTTCATAGAGTACTCGGGTTCAACACGGTCCGATAGTTTTGAGGAAGCATAGTTCAACACCATCAGGATAACGAGAATACGAGATTATTAAAAAGGAGCATTAGCCTTTTCAACAAATATTTCCTCACCGTTCTTAACTTTTTTGAAATCTTTGATATCCTCCTCTATCTTGGCGAAAACATTAACAGGGCTGTACGCGATTATCCGCCCTTTCTTAGATATAGGGGTTAAGCCGAAGAAGATGCATAATGCTCTTCCAGGAGGCCAGTATGCGACTTCGCCCTTCTCCACTTCTCTACGCGAGTTCTCCTCCGGCAGAAGAACTGGGATTTCAAAGTATATTTCCTCACCCCAAGTGTTTGCAAAGCCTTTAAACGGAAGAGCCTTAAGAATACCGTTGACAGTTTTAGGGTTTAATTCAGGCAGAAGTATGGCTCTCCTTACACCTATGGACCTGCTTTTTATGAGGATTGCCTCCGTCAATACATTGTTAAGAACGTTAAGGCTGTTTAAAAACTTAGCTAGACGGGAAACAATGCATGTTCGAGCAGTATTGTTTCGAAAGTTAGAGCCGTCATTATGATGCTCTTCATGAGAATCGTCAGGGAAGGGCCAGCCACGTCCTTAAGTGGGTCTCCAAAAGTATCACCCGTTACAACGGCAGACCGCAGAGCCTCATCATTGTTTCCAGACAATTCGAAAAGCTTCTTAGTATTGTCGAAGGCGCCGCCTATAAGTATATACTTAATCCCCAAGATGGCGCTTGAACCTAGCAGGCCTATTAGCATGCCGGCTAAAGCATTAACCCCGAAAAGAACCCCGAAGCCTAGGAATACGGCCTCAGCAATTAAAACTGGCAGTATCATCTGCTTCAAAGCATTCAGAGTCGCTATTTTAACACATTTATCGTAAGCAGGCGTATCCGACCCTGAGAGTATCCCCGGATTCTCTCTAAACTGCTTCCTCACCTCATCAACCATCACTCTGGTCGTGGAGTTCACGGCGCTCATTATGTATGAGGAGAATAGGAACGGTATGGCGATGCCTATCAGAAGACCGGCTGTGTGAAACGGGTTCGTAAGGTCAACCGGTCTTTTGCCAACAACGTAATAATAGGTCATTAAGGCTATGAATGCTGTGAAAGTGCCGCTTGCGAGAGCGAACGCTTTCGTATAAGCTTTAGTAGTGTTTCCGATAGCGTCAAGAGCATCGAACGCTCCATTATTGCCTTCGCCGCACATCTCGTTTATTCCGCCAGCGTTGTCGACTATCGGTCCGAACGCGTCCCACGCCATCACTGTCCCTATGAGTATGTCTGTACCAAGGTTTGCTGCAACCAGGCCGTAAATATTACCTGTGGCAAGATAAGAGAATATCGCGGATGTTGAGACTAGGAACACGGGTATTACTGCTCCCCTTAAACCGTAGGCGAAGCCGCTTATCATGTTTATGGCAGCACCCCTCTTAGCCGACTCGTACATGTTTTTAACCGGTGAGGAGTCTACGCCAGTATAGTAGTTTGACACGATGGCCATAAGCAGGGTCACGACCAACCCGCTTAACCCAGCGTAGAAAAGCGTAGCATCCCTCATGAAAAGGGTTGAGACAAAGTAGAGGCCCACTGCTGAGGAAACGGTTGAGACAGCTAGGCTTGTCAGGAAACTCTTCGCAGGGTTACTGATTCTAAGCGCAACCATGATACTTATTATTGTAGAAAGCAGACCCACTGAGAGAAAGAGCGGTGAGAACAATAGGACCGTTTGCCCATACTTATCCATGAACCCCAGCCCTATTATCATGCTGGTAACTATGTCCCCGCTTAGAGTTTCAAAGAGGTCGGCGCCCCTTCCGGCGCAGTCGCCCACATTATCCCCAACCAGGTCGGCGATCACCGCCGGGTTTCTAGGATCATCCTCAGCAAGCCCATATTCAAGCTTCCCAACGAGGTCGGCACCTATGTCTGCACTCTTTGTAAATATTCCGCCGCCCATCTGGATGAAGATTGCAGTCAGGCTAGCGCCCATGGCGTACCCTGTTAGAAACTCCACGCTCAGCCCAGACGAGTCCTCCCCTAGGAGGGAAACCAGTATTAATACTCCAAGTAGGCTAAGGCTTGCAACCGAAAGACCAGCCACCGAGCCTCCGCTAAAAGCTGTTTTCAAACCTTTAGAGACGTTCCCGTTTACCGATTCCATTGTCCTTGCGTTTGCCTTTACAGCCACCTTCATCCCTGTGAAACCCGAGGCTAGAGACAATGCTGCTCCAAGCATGAACGCGAAAGCCGTCTTAACCCCAAGGAGAATCAGGAGAAGCAGGGTTACTGCACCGTCGAACACTATGATGACGGAATACTCTGTGCGGAGAAACGCTGAGGCGCCTGACTCTATATAGCTGGCTATCCTGGCTGCTCGAGGGTTTTTCACCTGGTGTTTAAGAACATTAAGAGCTAAAACTATGGTTGCTAGCAGGCTCGCTAAAACGGAGCCCGAAACGATTATCTCCGAAGCAGACGGAAGTCCTGTTGCAGTCAATCTGAGCCACCATCAGTCCACCGTGTTAAGCCTCCCAGAGTCGGGCTATTTTTAAACATTACGTATGGAATGTCAACGCTTTAGAAACATGTTCCCCCGATTTCCCCCGTGAAAGCTTTAATAATATGGTTTTAAGCCATACCGGCATGAGGAGAATCCTGCTTGTTTCTCATTGCATACTAAATCCATACAGTAAGGCAGTGGGATTACTGCGGGAGGAAAAAGTGAAAGCATCCAAGAGGGTTATCGAAGCCCTTTTACAGGATTTGGAAATCGGAGTAATACAGCTCCCCTGTCCAGAACTACTTTATGAAGGTTTAGGCAGGAAGCCGGCTGCTAGAGAATCCTATGATAATCCCGAGTTTAGAGAAATATGCAAGAAGATAGCTGACCAAGCCGCGAAGATTGCGGCAGAATACGAGCGTAAAGGCGTCAGAATCATGGCATACTTGGGCGTAGAGGGAAGCCCGTCCTGCGGTGTCGAATGGACCCATTTTATGATCGATAAGCCGGAAAAGGGGAGGGGAGTTTTCACAGAGATTCTTTACGAGGCGATGAGCAATGTCGGAATTAGGATTAGCCTTCTAGGCTTGCCTGAAAAGGAGAAGTACGGGAGCCTGGAGGAGCTTTTGAGAAAGCTAGAAGCATCAATGTAGAGAAATTTATTGGCAAGGGCAAATCTTTTTTAAACACCTTAGCGCGAACCTGTAGGCATGGATTACGGTTTCGACACGTGGATATACTCTATTCTTGATATTGAGAAGGCTCTTGGAAGGCTTAGGGAGAAGGGTGTAGGGTTTGTTGAACTGTCTTACGAGCACTTATCCAAGATTTTTAAAAATGAAGCTGTCGACTTGAAAGCCTTAAGGAGCATCAAGGAGGCTGCGGATAGTCTCGACATTAGAATTATTCAAGTCCACGGGCCTTTCGGAGAAATCGATTTAGAGCTTGCTCCAGAAGACTCTCCTCAGAGGGAGAGGGCGCTTAGAAAAATCTTCAACTGGATCAAGCATGTTGGCGAGCTCGAATGGAGTGTGCTTGTGCTACACACAGTGAGAATAAGGGTTTCAGAGGAATATGGTTTCCAGAGGCTTGTCGAGAAGACTAGGCTTGCCAACGCAAGGTTTTTCAAAGAGGCTTCTAAACACGCCTCGGAGTATGGTGTTAAGATAGCTGTGGAGAACAGGCTTGAATCCTGCTACGGCTCTCTGCCTAGAGACCTCTTGGAATTGATTAAGGAGGTTGGCAGCGAAAGCCTCGGAGTATGCTTTGACACTGGGCATGCCAACGTGAATAAGCTGAGCACGCCCGCAATGGTTGAAATACTTAGGGAGCATCTTATAGCTACTCACATTCATGATAACGATGGTTCTCATGATCAGCACCTGCCTCCTTTAATGGGCAGTATAGACTGGGACCAAGTGATGAATGCTTTCTCACGAACAGGCTACAG
Source organism: Thermoproteota archaeon (assembly GCA_038850115.1). GTDB lineage: Archaea > Thermoproteota > EX4484-205 > EX4484-205 > JAAOZP01 > JAAOZP01. The sequence goes on along the minus strand of JAWCMB010000008.1, from coordinate 19,620 downwards.
GAAGCCTTTGATCCTGGAGATCCACGAGTATGGTAGGCTGGATTTGGATGACAATGTAGTTAGAGCAACCAGAACCCTGATGAACAGCCTACTTGAGAAAAGCTAACCAGTCTCTATTTGAACAAGATGAAGTTCGACGCCTTGAACCGTCATCATTAGGACGCCGACGTTTATCACATCCTTATCCCCGGCTTTCCCAACCCAGATGTTGACCGTTTTCAAGCCATGCTGCCTGCAGAAGTCAACCAGCTTGGCCAGCGTAGAGTTAGCCGTGCTCTGAAACTCTTCAGCCTTAACGTATCCGATTCTGTAGATGACGTTAGCAGAAATGCTGACCGGCTCAGCCACGTACAGCCCATTCGCGACGAGGAATGTTCTAACCTGTTGAAGATAATCGGGTTTCACAGTAATATTCACAGAAACCGTTGAAGCATATGCTGCCAAGGTGGATCTTGAAACCTCAATCCAGTCATCCACGTTTCCAACCTGGTAGATGCCTATCTTACTGGTTTGAGGATTATAAACCACAACCATGGTGACGTAGGCCACTTGGGCGCTTATCGAGTAGAACGGGAGTATGAATATCGGCGTGTTATTAACCAGTTGAACCATCAGGTTTCCCTCAACCCATGAGACCCCGCGCGTCTGGTGTAGAGTCAATATTTGCTGAACAGTAGGATGGTGAAGTATGCTGTCCACTATAGCGCTTAACCTTGGAACCCTGTTTGGAAACAGGATGAACTCCTTACTATCCGGAGTGAAAACGTATGCGCCGACGATGTTCACGGAAGCCCCAGGGTTCTGCTGATAGTTCTCAACTATGCACAGGGCCACGTATCGGCCTCCCAGCGAAACATACCTTATGTCGAAAACGCTTTGCGAATACACTCCTCCACTAGAGTCTCTCGGGTAATCTAGCATGTCTGTGCTCCTATACCAGGAATCGTAATCCGAGCTTGAAATCCTGTAAGTATTACAAACATCTATTATGCTCCACATAAGGTTCTTAACGTATCTTACCTGCGGCATAAGCCAGGAGGGTATTGGCCTAACCCACGATGGGTAGAGGGATTTAAGCGCTTTGACAACATAGTTATCGCTGTTCAAGGACTCTTCAAACATGTAGCCTTGAATGTCACCATCTGCAACGTTTACCAGGATGATGGAGAAAAGCCTTCTTAAACAGCCCCCGTTTTCAACACCATACTTCTCCGTGTCAGCGTACTCGGTGTAAACAGGTTTCTCAATGAAGGTTGAGAAAGCAAGGTAAAGGTTCCCATCTGGATCTACAACCGGGTATGGCGCCGGCACACCCGTCCTAGGGTCGGTTTCAATGATTAGAAATGGTGCTTTTATCGCTGAAACCCTTTTATAAGCATCCCTCGTGATCAACGCTTTTAAAGTATCCCCGTAGCCTCCGGAGGCTATGTCGAGCCTCCCTTTAAGAAGGAAGTAGGCTGCACGGACCCATCCCGAGAAAACATAGTCCGGCGGACCAGTGTAGTTCACCGTCCCAGCCTCCCTCCACTTACCCGTGTTTACGAACACGATTTCCCTTTCTCTGAAAAGACCCCCGAGACCATAGTATACTGATGGGGCGTCGATGATTCCGAGGGCCTGGTTTAATGGGACAGTAATCCCTGTTGTAGCGTCGAAAGCCAGAATAACCTCGCTATGAGTATATATGAATGATTCAGCAGTCTCAACATCGGTTGCCTCCACCATCACGGGGGCTGTGAAAACAACCCAATATAGACGGCCCTCTTTAAAATATATCATCGAGGGCTCGCTTCCAGTAATCCATGGGATCCCCCTTCTTGAGAGCTCGTAGCTGGTCCTTGACGATATGAAATCGTGGCTCGTCAGCCTAACCTTCTCAAGGTCGCTGAGGCTCCCCGAGGATTCGATTGTTTCAGAAACCTCGTTTAAACCGTTAAGAAGCTTGACGAGCTCTATATGCGGCTTAATCCTCGGGTTGAACTCGTAGGAAACCTTGTTAGCATCCCATCCTCCGAGAGTCCTGTAGTATGCTTGTGGCAATGCATACCCGAACATTGCTATTACGATCGCTAGGATGACCAGAATGTTCTTCACGGTAGCCGCCTTCTTAAAGGGTACTGCTTCCAAGAGGATTTGGAGAATTATCAGGATGACGGATATGGTTAGTGCAAGCCTGAACATTGGGCTCGTCACATCGTAAGCTAAAGAAGGATACCAGAATAGAAAATACCCTATGATGACGACGGAGACGATGAACCGGAGGAGGGAGAAGACGGTTTTCGCCAACTCTAACACTATGAAGTCGCCCTGAGGCCACGCCACAGCCTTTTTCACCGGTATAGCTATGCGCCAGAATCTAGCTACAGCTAGGCTTATGAAAACTATTGCCGTGGAGAACACGTAGAGTATTTTCATAAGCTCGATGAAATCGAAAACCGGCATCTTGCTGTAGAGCTCCTCCCCGGAGAAGGAGAGCGGTTCAAAATACACTTTCTCAAGCCAGCCAAGATAAGATTGCAGAAAGCTGTCCGCATTATTCAGGAGAAGCATTTGAACAGCTATTTGCGAGCCTACTGAGGAGAAGAATACGAATGCTAATAGAATGCCGGACGACAGTATTAACGCCGCTTTCTTAAGCCTACGTTTTAAGAGCGAGCGCCAGAAGAAGGGGTTCAACACCGCTATCCCTATTAGGACTCCTAGGGCAGTGAACAGGCTACGGTTTAAAAACATGATGCTGAGATAGCTAACCCCCGATTTCGCGACATACATATTGTCGTAAATGCCCATCGTGAAAAGCCAGGCGGAGAAGCCGAGCCAGACTAGAAAAACCGCCAGCACTACTCCAGCAGCCTTCTTCAGAAGATCGCGGTAATCCCTACCGCTTGAAACCTTTATTTCACTCATCGAATCCGCTTCACCCAGTAAGCTTTTAAGCTTATCTTAGAAAAAATGTTTGAGAGCACCTAAGGTTTTTAACCCTCCAACCTAACCATTGTCGCAGCCTTGAGAAGAATACTCGGCAAGGTTCCTCCGAGAATACTTGAGAGAATAGTCTTCTCAAACCTCGGTGCACCCAGCAGGAGAATTATTGTTGGCCCAGGCATAGGCGTCGACAACAGCGTAATATCCTTTAACGGGGTTAAGATGATTGTTTCCAGCGACCCAGTCACAGGGGCTAGGGAAAACTTAGGCAGGATTGGCGTCGACGTTTCAACCAACGACGTGGCCCTCACAGGTGTGAAGCCGGAGTTTCTTCTAATTGTGCTGATCCTCCCTCCTGCAGCTGGCCATGGGGAAGTCAGAAGGATAATGAGGCAGGCCAGCGTTGAAGCCAAGAGGCTCGGGGTCGCTATAGTTGGGGGGCACACAGAGTATGCAAGCATCGTTGATAACCCTGTGTTCGTAGGGACGGCAATAGGATGGACTAGGCGTAGAAGGCTCGTCGCGTCAAGCGGCGCTAAGGCTGGTGAAAACATAGTGATAGTTGGGGAGGCGGGTGTTGAAGGAACCTCCATCCTTGCTTCCGACCTTGGGGAGAAGCTGGTGGAGAAAGGTGTTCCACCCCAAGTCTTGAGGAGAGCAAGAAGGCTTGTTAAAAACCTGAGCATAGTTGAGCCCGCGCTGGTTTCCTCGGAACACGTTTCAGCCATGCATGACCCTACTGAGGGCGGTGTGCTCGGCGGCATATTTGAAATATGCGAAGCCTCTGCGAAAGGATGTTTTGTAAACATGGAGTCAATACCAGTCAGGATGGAGACTAGGATAATATGCGAGAAGCTTGGGCTAGACCCTCTTAGGCTCGTGAGCTCCGGAACCCTGTTGGCAACAGTAAGCAAGTCTAAGACACCAAGACTGTTGAGAAAGCTTTGGGAGAAGGGGTTTAGGGCGCGAGTCATAGGAAGGGTTACGAGAAACAGGGGTGAAAGGATCGGGCTACTTGGGAGGAGAGAAATCAGGATAAACGAGCTTCCTCAAGACGAGCTTTGGAAAGCTATCGGTTGAAAACCCTTAGTTGCCCTATTCTCTTCCCAACAGCGTTGTAGAGCGGCACAGCTATCAGTGTCCCAAGGAAGGTTTGAGCAAAGTTCGCGGGCACCTCGAATACTGCTCCCAATTGGTATAGGAAGAGCTCGTAGAAGAAGTATCCTAGAACCATTTCGAAGCCGCCTATGAAACACGGTACTATTAACGGCAGGTTCTCCCGGTAGACCCTTAAGATAAAGATCAGCGAAGCCGCTAGAACAATAAGGATTGAGAAGAGAATAGGCTGATAGGCTACTGTCGCCGAGTATATTGCAAGCAATAATACCTCAGCCTCTCCCGAGAAAAGAACTAGGACTATTGTGATTCCGAGAATCACTGTGGGAACCGGTAGGAAGACCATTAGGAGGCGAGTAGCACGGGACTCGCTTCGCGTGAAAACCTCGTGGAGGAAGCCTGTTAGCAAGCCTTCAACACCTTTAACGATCAGGGTAGCGGGAGCATACACGGTATACCCTAGGAATAGGTCGCTCAGCATTGATCCTAACCCGCCTGCGACACACCCTACTAAGGGGCCGAACAATAAGGCGGCTAGGAAAATCATGGAGTCACCCAGGTTAAAGTACCCCCTGGTGGCAGGGATATAGATGGAGACTGATGCTGTTGCCACGAAGACTAGGGCAGTGGACAGGGCTGTTGAAGAGACGAGCCTAGCCTCTGAAACGCTTTGACTGAGCATCCAGAGGAGGATATACTGGCAGAATAAAACACTTACCTTATATTAAGTTCTATAGTAAGACGATTCCCGCTCGTTCTACCGTTTCAAAACAAGTTTAAACAGGTAGCATGCTGAAAACAGGATGATTGCGACTAAGGCTATCGCACCACTAGTCGGAATGTCGTAGAGCAAAGATACTGCAATACCCCCAAGCCCAGATAGAACTGCTGCCGTGAAGGACACTGTCAGCATCATGCCTACGCGCCGCGCCAGTAGCCTTGAGACCGCGGCCGGGATTACGAGAAGTGTAACGGAAAGCAGAATACCCATGGTTCTCGCCACGACAGCGACGGTTATCGCGGAAACGGTGAAGAGCAGGGAGTCGTACAGTCCAGTTTTAAGCCCGAATGATTCAGCGGTCTCCATGTCGAAGCAAATATAGATAAACTCCCTGTAGAACACTGCAGTAACAATAATGGCGACGGTCGACGCGACTGCTAGGCTGAACACATCCGTATCCGACAGGAGTAGAAGATCGCTCACCAGATAACTGTCCACCACCATCCTTCTGTCTATTGGCAGGTAGCTTCTTATAATAGCGTATAGCATCACGCTTACAGCTAGGGAAACGCTGAGCATCATGCCTAGGGCTTGCTGACTACCCTTACCAACGCGGGAAACGAATATGGATGTTGCTACGCAGAATATTATCGCGAAGACAAAAGGGTCCGCCATTCCTGGGAGGAAAGCCTGGATTAAAACGCCTACGGCTGCCCCGCCCAACGCAGCGTGTGAAATCTCAGGAGTAACGTAGAGAGCTCCTCTCAAAAGCATTATTGCTGAAATGGGTGCTGAGAATGAGGCAAAAAGAACCCCGAGGATTGCTCTTAAAACAAACGGGTCAAGCATGCTTATCACCCAGTATGAAGACCTTCCGGCCCTCTCTCTCAACAGTTCTTAAACAGGGATAGATCGGCTTCAACTTGTCCTCGCTTAAAACCTCGCTTGGATCCCCGTATACGCAGACAACCCTATTCAAAACAAGAATCCTGTCAGTAAGCTCCACTATAGGGTCGACTTCATGCTCCACGATAACTATGGTTCTTCCCCTCTCCCTTAAAGTTTTGAAAACGTTAATCAGGTACTCCTGGCTCTCGGAATCCAGCCCGGCGAACACCTCGTCCAGCAGCAGGAGCAACGGGTCTGATGCCAGTGCTCTCGCTATCAGAACTCTCCTCTGCTGGCCGCCGCTGAGCTCGTTGAAAAAAGACCCCCAGTGTTCCTCCATACCCAAGTATGCTAAGGCCCTTCTCGCGGACTCAACATCATCCTTAGAGACAACCCTGGGAAAACTCTTCCTTAAAGCTATCCCCATCAGGACAACCTCGCTCACCCTTAACGGAGTCTCGTAAGAAACCTTGTCTTTCTGCGGGACATAGCCCACCAGCCCTCTGAGCCTGCCGTACTCAGTAAGGGGGTTCAACCCGAATATTCTAACACTGCCCTTGAAAGGCCTAACCATACCGAGAAGGATCCTTAAAAGCGTGGTCTTGCCAGCCCCGTTCGGCCCGACGACAGTTATGAACGATGGCGACTCAACCCTGAAGCTAACATCCTCCAACACTAAATGGCTGTTCAGCCTCACCGAAACGTTTTCAACAGATATCACCGGAACATTCATGCATTACTCCTCCTGACTAAGATTATTGTTTCAAGAACGATCACCAGCAGCGCCAGAAGCGTCGCCAGAAGGTAAATGTTGAACCCGCTTGAAACAGATCCCCGTTCTGACAATAGTGCACTGTAAACCTGCCCAGCATTATAGTACATTATCGAATCATAATCTTTCACACCGCTGGCTGAAACTACTGAAACATAAGCAATCGGGCAGCCCGTGTCCTTGGAGATCTCCCGCAAAGCATTCTGAACCCCACTCATCAGCAAGGCGGTGTCTGAGACTACTACGCAAGCATATTCTCCGGACCTGAGCCCACCGTAAACCCTGCTCAACGACCCTGGGCTTATAGCCTCGCCTTCGCCAACCAGCACAGCACCCACTTTTAAACCCATGGCTTCAACAACGTACTGCTCAGCGTAGAAACCTATGACGGCCTTCCTCCCTGATAAGCCGTGCCTCTCCGAAAGCCTTTCGAGAAAAATTTTTAGAGACGAGACTTTCTCCTCGAAAACCATGCAGTTTGACCAGTATTCTTCAGAATTCTCAGGCCTTAAAACTGAAAGCCTGTCTCTCAGAGCCCTCGCAATCAGGACGGCGTTATCAGGTAGAAGCCAGAAGCCGTGAATATTACTCCCACCCTCCAACTCAAGAATGGTGCCATTCTTCTCAACCAGGTCAAGCAGGTTTAAGCATATCGAATCGGGTTCAACACCTTTTTCCTCCGCAACCCGTTTAACAAGATCATTCTCCCACTCCATGTGGCCAGTTAGAACGATCAGATCAGCGTCGGAAGCATTTCTCACAACACTGGGTGTAAGGGTGAAGCCATGAGGCTCAGCATCACCGGGAACAATCGAATAGACTTCCCCAGTACTGCCCGTTACAGATGAAACAATGAGCCTCAGGATATCCATGGTGACAAATATCTTTGTCCTCCCATCCAGCCTAGCATCAGTAGATATGGTTAAAAACGTTAAGAAAACCGCTTCAAGAAGCATGATTCCAACCGCGTTCCTCAGCAACAGTACCTGCCTCCTGGAATATGGTTCTTATGGGGGCAGGTCTTAGGATGACCTAGAGCACTGCACATGGAGTCAACGATCTTCTCCGGAAGATATTGTTCAACCATGCTCGCACATTCGCAAGCATCCTCCAGACCTACTGATAGGAACCTGTACACGTATGTTTCGAAAATCCTGTGACTCCTAATTATCCTGTTTATTTCCACCAACCCTTTTTTCGAAATGCTTACTCCCCTCCAACGATATCTTTTAAGCATACCCTTTTCCTCGAGCCTTTCAAGATACTCGCTTGCAGTCGCACATGAAACCCCCATCGCATCAGCAACCTCAAGGCTTCCAACCATGTCTCTCCCAGGAAGCAGCTTGAAAACCGTCTTAAGATACTCGACCTCCTTACCAGTCAGACTCTTAGAAGCCCCCGTTTTAGGCACACGCCCAATTTAGGAGGATACTAAATTTAAGTTTTTCGGCGCTAACTGCAACTAGGCAGGATTTCACTGTTAATAGATTTGATTTTATTGCTCCTAAAAGGCAGATGAGAAAGGATTGCATGCTCTGGATGATTCATACCGAATGGAAGATGATAGGTTTATGTGAAAGCGAGGTTTATAGGAAGGCGTTAGAGAGAACAGGATTTTGAGTTCACAGACTCATAATTTAGATGAAATGGACAAAATGTTCAAAAGAAGACAGAGTTGTGAAATTATTCCTTTTCAGACAAGAAAAAACTCCTCCTTCTCGCCGAACTTCTTGTATTTCATAAGTATATCCTCTTTCAAACTGGGTTTGACGGTTTGAAGAGCCTTTTCAAAATCCTCCTTGGTCACCTTGTCAGCATCCCTCCTCAAAGCGTTTAAGCCAGCCTCCCTGCAGAGCGCCTCCAGGTCAGCCCCAGAGTAGCCCTCAGTCCTTTTAGCAATCTCCTCCAAGCTAACGCTCTCCAATGGCATTCTCCTCGTATGGATCTTAAGTATCTGGAGCCTTGAAGCCTCATCCGGCGGGGGAACATACAGCACTACTTCAAACCTTCCCGGCCTCATTATCGCAGGGTCGAGAAGCTCAGGCCTGTTAGTAGCCCCTATTATGACAATCCTCTCAATAGGAGTCAGCCCATCCATCTCTGTAAGCAGCTGGCTTACAACCCTCTCAGTTACGCCACTGTCAGCCATGCTCATGCCCCTTCTCGGGGCGATCGCGTCAACCTCGTCTAGGAAGATTATTGAGGGCGAGGCGAGCCTAGCTTTCCTGAACACTTCCCTTATTGCTTTCTCGGACTCTCCAACCCATTTTGAGAATACCTCTGGACCTTTGATGCTTATGAAGTTGGCCTCACTCTCAGTTGCGACAGCCCTAGCCAGAAGCGTCTTCCCGCATCCGGGTGGACCGTAGAGAAGTATTGCCTTAGGAGGAGTTATGCCCAGTTTATCAAACTTCTCCGGGGTCTTTATCGGAAGCTCGACAGTCTCTCTGAGCCTCCTCTTAATCTCCTCAAGCCCCCCGACATCGCTCCACCTGACCGTGGGAACCTCAACATAGACTTCCCTCATTGCAGTCGGCGTTATCTCCTTGAACGCGTTCGTGAAGTCCTCCGCCTTAACAACCATTTTCTCTAAGACTGATTGGGGAATCTTCTCATCCAGCTTTATCTCAGGCAAGTATCTTCTCAAAGCCTTCATCGCCGCCTCCCTGCAAAGCGCAGCAAGGTCTGCACCAGTGTAGCCGTGCGTTATCTCAGCAAGCCTCTTCAAGTCAACATCCTTATCAAGCGGCATCGACCTAGTGTGGATCTGAAGTATTTCAAGCCTGCCCTGCTTATCCGGCACACCTATCTCGATCTCCCTGTCGAACCTTCCAGGCCTGCGTAACGCAGGGTCAATCATGTTTGGAACATTCGTCGCACCTATGACTATCACGTCGCCCCTAGCCTTCAAACCATCCATTAGAGCGAGAAGCTGAGCCACAACCCTTCTCTCAACCTCTCCTCCAACTTCCTCCCTCTTTGGAGCTATAGCGTCAATCTCGTCTATGAAGATTATACTAGGAGCCTTCTCCTGAGCCTCCTGGAAAACCTTCCTAAGCCTTTCCTCAGACTCGCCGTAAAACTTGCTCATTATCTCAGGTCCGTTTATAGAAAGGAAGTTGGCGTCGGACTCGTTTGCAACAGCCTTAGCCAGAAGTGTTTTACCCGTGCCAGGCGGGCCATGGAGCAGCACTCCCTTAGGCGGCTCTATGCCCAGCCTCTGGAAAAGCTCAGGATGCCTCAGGGGAAGCTCAACCATCTCCCTTATTCGCTGAATCTCCTCATGCAACCCGCCAATATCCTCATAGGTAACCCTTGGAATGGCGAGCTTCTCAGCAGCCTCTTCACCCACTATCTGAACCCTAGTGTCTGTAGTAACCTTCACGAAGCCCCTTGGCTTAACCCTGACCACGGTTAGGCCGAGCGCCTGTCCTCCGAAGACTGGCACTGCAACAATATCCCCCTCGGTAAGAGGAGTGTCTATCAGCTTATCCTTAACATAGTCCAAGAAATCCTCGTCCACGCTGGATATTCGTGCACCCATTGGGGCCAATACGACTTCACTAGCGTTCTCAACCTTATCCACCTTCCTGATCTTAACGTAGTCTCCTATGGCAACCCCTGCACTTCTCCTTATCAGGCCGTCCATCCTCACTATCTTGCGATCCTCATCCTCAGCGTAGCCTGGCCAGACTACTGCGGAAGCAGACCTCCTGCCAAGTATCTCAACAATGTCCCCGGTTTCAGCCTTAAGCTGAGCCATCTCCCTCTTTCCTATCCTAACTATTCTCCTACCCACATCCCTCGGCCTTGCTTCAGCAACAAGCAGCTGAACCTCGCTCATTGTTTGAGGGAAGCATCCAGATACCGAGATTTAAACTTTCAACGAACCTGTTTCTTTAAGCACGATAAGACACTGTTACTTTGCCTCCTTAGGCTCCTCCTCAATCTTCTTCAACTGACTCCTATACATTTCAAGGATCTCCTTGACGGTTGTTGCCTGCTCCGGAGACTTATCGTCCCTAAGCTTCCCCGTGTACTTTGGGAAACGGCCGGCGAACCCGGATCCCTCCCTCACCACGCCTAGGCCACAGGTGTGAACTGGGCTCAAGGTTATTTCTGAGACTATTATCTCAATGACTATCCTAGGCTCCACCCAGACGTCTGCCTCAATCTTAGAATCCACCCTGGGATGCCTATGCCTAATCCTATATTTGTCGACTAGCCCAGTGAACCTCTCCAGGTCCTCGTCTGTAAACCCGGTTCCACATTTAGCAAAGGTTCTGAACACGTCCTCCTCGGGGTCATATGACGCCAGAAGATATGCGCCATACCTGCCAGCCCTCTTACCCCTACCGTGGAAAGCCCCGACTATAACCAGGTCTATGGTGTCCGCGACCTCAACCTTATACTCCCTCTTCAGCTTTATCCAGCTCCACTCCCTGGCGCCAGCCCTGTAGGGTGCTTTCAAATCCTTAACCACAAGCCCCTCGCAGCCTTCTGAGATAGCCTCCTCCATGAAGCTCTCTATCTCACCAGGGTCGTTCGAGACTATCTGCCTCACCAGCTTAACTCGCTCTTCCTCAGCAATAATCCTTCTTAACGCGGCCCTCCGCTCCAAGTATGTCTTCTGAGTATAATCCAAGCCGTCAGCATACAGGATGTCGAAGAAGAATAACGCGGCAGGATACTCCTTCATCGCCTCCTCCACGCCATACTTCCTCCTCCTATGCATAAGCTCTTGAAACGGGAGGAGCTCCCCGGTGTCCGGGTTTATCGCCACGCACTCAGCCTCAAGAATCGCCTCCCGAGCATTCACATTCCTCTTAGCTAGCTCTATAGCGTCAGGATAGTGGCCAGTAATGTTCTCCAGCCGTCTTGAGAAAAGCAGTATTTTCCCAGCGTCCTTGTGTATCTGAACGCGTTCCCCGTCGAGCTTATACTCAGCTGCAACCTCGCCGCCTAATTTTTCAAGAACCTCCTGAACAGTTGTCAAGCGTTCCGCAAGCATCGGCCTAACAGGCTTACCGACTGTAATCCTAAACTCTGAAACACCGTGGAGCCCCTTTTCAGCAACGATCCTCGCAACAGCCCCGAGGTCGCTGGATATGTTGTATGCGCGCTCTATAACCGGCCTGTTAGACTTGTCTCCGGTGAACGCTTGAGCAAGAGCATCCAGCACCGTGTAGTCGGCTATACCCAGCCTAAGCCTCCCCGTAATCGTCCTGACAGCATACTTAGCCTCCTTCGGAGACAAGTCTATCAGCAGGGAGACGAGTAGACTCGTCTTCTGAGTAACCGACCCCTTTCCACCCAGCCTAGCAAGCCTGTATAGCTTCTCATACACTTCCAGGAGAGTAGGGTTTTTGCTGACAAGCTTCCTCTGAACCTTCCTGTTTGCAAGAGCCTCCGCCACGCTCCCGAGGTCCCCAGCATCCTTGTAAAGTTTCTCAACAGTCTTCTGATCCACCCCGGAGAAATCTGTCAACGCCCTTAAGACAAGCTTGTCAGCCATCCCGAATTCTAGGCCCTCGTAGTCAGGCCTAACCTTCCCCTGAAGAAGGTAGACGAGCTTCTCAAGCTCAGCAGGGCTGGCCTTCCTAAACAGGTCTACGAGGAAGCTTGTCATCTCAATCCTTTTCGTGGTAGACTCTATTTGATCCATGGCGTCTGTGACTTCCCTAAATAACATAACCATGGCATTGAAGTGTCGGGGAGGGTAAAAATTTTTCTGAGGCTTTAAAAAGCGTTAGACGCACCGTGTTTAAAAAGAGCCGGGTGAGGCTTCCGCAGCGAGAAAAATCTCCAGTAGCTTCTTGAAATCAACAGGATCGCCTTCCCCAACTCCGGGGCAATCCTCGTCGAAGATGAAAACGTATTCTTCAACACCGTGTTTAACCACCTCCGCATCCTGGGGTAGCCCCAGGAGACCCTCCATAAGCCTCTTTTTAACAGGGTAGAAAGGGTATATTCTGCATAAAACAGGCTTATACTCGTGGATTACGCACAGACCGTTTCTGAGGAACGGGCAGAAACCGTTTTCACCCATCAGAATCAGCTTACCCTCAGGAGAAAGGTATGGTTTGAAAGACGGGTAGACTCTCCTAATCCTCTCAAAATCTTCTCCAGAAACCTCGGGGCTGAGACCACAGCATTTTTCACCGCAAAGCCTGCACTTAAACAGCATGTTTCTCCAGGCTACTGGAAGCCTCTGGGAGGGCATTTTGAGCATTAAACAGACTGTTGCGGGAAGCTTTTTAAAACATTATGCTTTCATCGAGGAGGCTTGACGCGAAACACTGCTAAAGCGCTTTCCTACCTCCTATCCAACCCTGTCGTAGGCGGGCTTGGAGGACTCGCAGTAATGGCGAGGGAGAAGGCTTTCCTAAGCAATATTGCTCTAAACGTTCTAACAGTGCTGCTCTTCTACAGCCTGATCCCCTTTGTAAGCGTCTACTTCCTTAGGCTGCAGGGAAGAACAGACATTTTTATGAGTGAAAGAAGGAGGAGGCCTAAACACTTTACACCAGGGTTAATCGGCTACGCGGCGTCCGCATGCGTCTTCCAAATCTGGGGCATGAGGCTGATGAGAACAGCTTCAGCCTCATTCCTAGCAACATCCCTAATCCTCCTCCTGCTGACTTTAAAGACAAAAGTAAGTATTCACGTTGCCGGCTTAACATCCACCGTTGTCTTAATCATCTACTCCTACGGGTCCTACGGTTTAATACTTCTGCCCCTCATACCGGTTTTAGCGTGGGCGCGTGTTAACACTGGCGAGCATAATTTTCAGCATACGGTGTTGGGCACTCTGACAGGGCTCGCGGGAAGCCTGCTCGGCATAACTGTTCTTCCACCGGGTTTTTGAGCCTCACCGGTACGCGGCTAGACTGCTCAGCTTGGGGAACGACTTCAACCCTTCGCCCTGGGCGAGAAGTATTGGGGTGAAAGACATTAAGTCCACCCTTCTTAGGATTGGAGAGAGAAGATCTTTCGAATCCGCCTCGTTCACAGCCATCCCCATGGTCAACGGGTTCATCGAGGGGAGCACGATTATCCTAACCCCGCCATGCTCACCGTAGAGGAAGCTTTTAAACCTGTGTTTAACCCCTATTGAATCCCTTATGGAGACGACGGGATGCTCATGCCCCATCAGCAGGATGCTTTCCTCCCCCGGCAGCTCATGATCCTTATCGCCGTGTATAAGGAGGAATTTTCCAAGCCTCAGGGGCGGATCCTGAAACTCAACGTTAAGCCTCCTGAGAACAACCCTCACAAAATTATCATGGTTCCCCCTTACCAGCAGGGGTTCCGCACCCAGGCTTCGAACATCGTTAACAAAATCCTGAACCTGAGTCCATTCTTCCGGGTTTATGTCCCCAAACTCGTTCTTAATATCTCCGAGAATTATCAGTCTTCTTGAAGACCTGCGGTTGAACATGTTCCTCAGGGATTTGATTATAGGGGTGTAGGTTGGGAAAGGAATATGCACCCCCTTCTCCTCAAGCTCCCATTCTAAGCCGAGGTGGATGTCTGCAACAACGATAGCATCCAGGGGTTTAACGTATAGAGCCGGCTCGAACTCTATTATCTCAACATCCTCAGTCAGCTGCATGTATTGTTGCAAGAACCTCCCTGTGAAGCCTTTCGAGCAGCGCCCTCTTATCCTCCATCAGAACCACGTCTGTGAAGCTTGAGAGAAGCAGCGAGTGGGCAATCGGAGAAGCCACCCTACTCGGCTTGCAGACGAGCGGAACCCTTGCGCCACCCTCAAGCTCGGACACGAATCTCAAAGCGTTTTTAATATCCATCGCATCCTCAAGAATCTCCCTGTATGTTTCCCTCATAACCGGGAAATCCTTTAAATCCTTTATAGCCTTAAGAACATGCTCAGAGTTCAACTGGAGCTTGGAAACCATAACCTCGTGACCCTTATAGTTTCGCAGTATCATGAAGCTCCTTACGGCAACGTGTCTAAACCTGTGTTTCAACATGTCTGTTTTCTCTATTGAGGAGAGGGCGAGGTCGTAGAGGTTTGAAGAGTCAACTGACTTAATAACCTTCTCAGGGTCAACCCTGTACTTCGGGGGGAGTATTAGGAGGAAACCGTTGTCGCCCACGGATATCTGGACTGAAACCGAGCCCAGAAGGTTTGAAGCTGCAACCGCGTAGGCCCTTGAAAGAACATCGTTCACTCTCCTACCTGCGAGACTGTGGAACACGACTATCTGCCTACCTGAGGCGTCGAGATAGTTCTCAACCAGCAGCGAGCCCCTCCTGACGTACGGCAGTACGCCTATGTTGTTGAAGTATTCAGCAGTAACCTTCAGATAATCGTAGAGTGCAGTGGCAGTCTTCCTGTCTATTTTAAAACGCTCCATGTACTGCCTAACCCTGTTCTCCCTCCTGTCGAAAAGTATTGTCTGAAGCTCTCTTGTTCTGAACTCGTCTATCATGTTAGCCAGATCATACGATAGGGGAAGCATCTCGGAGAACCATTGAGGTACAGTAGGCTTCTCACCCCCAGCAGGCTCCACGATAAGCTTCATCAAACGGCTTTTAACACACCTGTATGGTTTCCCTCCGAGGAGGAAAATATCGCCGGGCGAGAGTCTTTCGAAAAACTCTTCCTCTATGTTCCCAACAGGCTTACTGTCCTTCGTGAAGACTTTAACCATCGCCATGTCGGGTATCGTACCGGTATTAGTCATGTAGATCACCCTGGCCAGGTTCCCCCTTCTGCCGAAGACGCCGTCAGCCTCGTCAAGCCAGATTTTCCCGTAAACCTTGTATCCCTCAAGCTGCCTGTAGTAGCCGCTTAAATACCTTAGGACACTGGTGAAAACATCCTTATCTAGGTTCCTGAAATTGTATGATCTTCTGACAAGCCTGAACGCCTCCTCCACGCTCCATTTTCTCTCAACAGACATTCCTACAATGTGTTGAGCCAGCACGTCCAGAGGGTTCTCCGGAATATATGCCTCGTCAAGCCTACCGGCTTCAGCAGCCTTAGACATAACGAGCACCTCGATAAGGTCATCCCTCTCCATCGGGATGAAAATACCCTTGGAAACAGTTTCAAGCGAATGGCCTGAACGCCCGACCCGCTGAATAGCCCTCGTCACCGACTTCGGCGAGCCTATTTGAACAACACAGTCTATGAAGCCAATGTCTATTCCGAGCTCAAGCGAGGTACTGGTCACAACAGCTTTAAGCTTCCCGTTCTTCAACTTGTCTTCAACATCAAGCCTGACTTCACGGGAGAGGGAGGAGTGGTGGGCAGCATACTCGTCCTCGCTCAAAACGCTCTTCGGCCTCAGCTTCTTAAGATGATAGACAACCCTCTCCGTGCTGCTCCGAGTATTCGTAAATATGAGCGTTGTCCTGTTGCGCCTTATTATGCTGTTTATCAGTCTGTACATCCTTCTGCTAAGCTTCTCAGCAGGCGTGCGAACAAGATCATGATGCGGCGAAACCACCTTAAGCTCAAACTTCTTCGAAGCATGCACGTCAACTATGGTGCACGGCCTTGGAGAAGCATCATCGTATCCAACGAGGTAGGCGGCAACCTTCTCCAACGGGTGGATGGTGGCGGACAAGCCTATCCTCTGGAATTCCTGCCCCGAGAAGCTTCTCAATCTTTCAAGGCTGAGAGAGAGGTGGGCGCCTCTCTTAGAGCTGCAAAGCTCATGTATCTCGTCGACCACAACCCATCTGACTCCCTTCAGGAAAGACCTGAACTTCGGGGCTACGAGGATTATTGAGAGGCTTTCAGGAGTCGTTATAAGTATGTGGGGCGGCTTCTTAAGCATCTTCCCCCTTTCAGAGGTCTTAGTGTCACCGGTCCTGACATGGATCCTTATGTCTGGAAGCGAGACACCCTTCTCCTCGGCGAGCCTCCTAAGCTCATCTAGAGGCTGTGAAAGATTCTTCCTCACATCGTTATTCAAAGACCTTAATGGAGAAACGTATACGCAGTAAACCCTGTCCTCAAGCCTGCCTTCGAAACCCGTTTTAATCAAATCATCCAGTATGGTTAGGAAGCATGCAAGCGTCTTCCCGCTTCCAGTCGGCGCCGATATTAAAGTGTTCTCACCACTCCTGATCGGCATTATCCCATAGGACTGGGGAGGAGTCAACCCTCTGAACCTGCTTCTGAACCATTCCCCAATTATGGGATGGAGTATTTTAACAACATCCTCGAGCGAACTCTTAACCGTGTAGAACCTGTATGGTGCCTCAGACATTACCCGGGTTCCTTCAGTAAACCTATGTCTAAGACAGTGTTGATAAACCTTATCCTAATTCCTTTTTCCAGTAGGCATCACTATCAGGCCTTCCTCAGGATCCCCATAGGCCTCGTAATCACCATCGTGAAACATCTTCGCCACCAGTGCTGCAGTTACAGCGTCAAGCTCATGGTGAGTCTTCACTTCTCTCAAACCCTTTATTTTAAGGCGGGCCAAGCCTTTTCTAAGCCTCTCAACGCCAGCGGATTTGCGCGGCACCCCAAGAATATCCTGGGCTCCCCCAGGGTAGACCTCTATCACCTTGAAGCCTGAGGACTCAAGCATGTTTCTAAGCCTGATGCCTCTTTCGGTCAGGAGCCTCATCGGCCCCAGTGTCACTGGAAAGAACCTTATGCCTCTTTTCAGAAGCTCAAGGTCGCAGCCCCTGAAGTGAATGTTGCTCCCAGCCTCCAGGCTGATTCTTCCCTTAGGCATGGAGAGGGGAGCATCTATCGCGGTTACAACAGGTTTTAAACGCAAAACCTCTCGCAAGACCTCCGCGTCGGTGTACAGGATCATCGTGGAGACGCTCATGAATTCATCTAGGACTGCGAAGCCACTCGGCTTTTTTTCAACACCAGCAAGGTCTATTCCTATGAAAAACATTACAGTCTCAGCCCGAAAAGCTTACACGCGTTTCTAGTAGTCTCCTCCGCGACGACCTCCGGGTCAATCCTTTTTATCCTCGCTATCTCCCTGAGGCTGAAAACTATGTCGGCGGGCTCATTCCTCCTGAAGGGGTCGACCCCGAGAACCGGCGAGTCTGACTCCAGAAGAATGTTTTCAATAGGGAGCCTGGCGGCAAGCTTCTGCTTCTGAGGCGATCTTACTACTGAAGGGGGGATGCTGAAGAAGAACCCTGCTTCAACACCCTTCATGGCGTGGGAGGCTTTCCCGTCGAAAGCATGCATAAGAACCTTCTTAGCGTTGTTTTCAACAAGTATTTCGAGAGCGTCTCTTCCCGCACTCCTCGAGTGAACTATTATGGGGAAACCAAGCTTCTCAGCAAGCTCTATGAATCCTTTGAAAACCTCGATCAGCCTAACCCTGTCCTCGCGCGCCTTAACCGTGTAGTAGTCTAAGCCGACTTCCCCAACCCCGATTATCCTGCTCCTATTATCTAAGATCAGCTTAATTATTTCCTCGTGACTAGCCGAGAACGGGCCGCCGTAGTCGATGCCTATAGTCGAGTAAACGTAGCCTCTGAATCTTTCCGAAATGCTTAGAGACTTTAAGCCTCCCTCCAGCCCTAGGCCGCAGTCCACGATGGCTGCCAAACCGTTTTCCCTAGCCTTCAGAACAACCAAGTCCAGGTCTGCCTCGAACGACCCGTCGCTCAGGTGGGCGTGCGCATCCACAATCTTCAAGGAGGCCGAGTTAGCCTGTTCGACGGCTAAGATAAATCTTTAACTACCTTAATTCCCTGTTTAAGCCAAGATGGTTAAGAAGGCGAGCACCAGGCTCTACGTGCTTAACAAGAGGCTCCGTGGAAAAACATACTCCGCCACCATGCTCTACCTACCGAGCAAGATCGTAAACGATTCAGCATTCCCCTTAAGGAGGAGAGGTGGTCTAGTGGTGAAGATAGTTGCCGATAAGATAGTTGTAGAGAACGAGAAGACGAGTGGCAGGAAGAGGAAGGCTTAGCTCAACCTATGCTTGAAATTCGTGAAAGACGTGTAGATTATTATGAATTGCTCAAGCTCCCTGAGGAAGCCAGCGCTTATATGCCATGACCCCTCTCTCTTCTCCACAATACCCGCTCCAACAAGCCCCCTAATCATGTTGTAGAACTGGCCCACAGTAATCCTTCTCCTCCCCACCCAGTTTCTCCACTCACCCACACTCATTCCTGAGGACCCCCTTGAAACAAGCTGCTCGCAGAAAACCTTCGCCTCAGACGCCAGCAGAGGGCTCCTCCAGAAAACCCGTGAGAACATCTCGTCCACAGTGGCAGGAACCCTCCCTGCTTTAAACAGTATTGTAGTCCCCTTGTGCGTCGGCCTAACCCTCCTGCTTCTCCTAGGCATGGCAACTCTACGCGGCACTGAAAGAAAAGCCTTACTGGGCGGGGAAGCCCTGCTCCTCTGGTGCTGGGGGGAACTGTAGTCTACGTCTCCGGAGCAACAATAATGATACTGAAACAGCCAAGACAATCGCGAAGCTTATGACTATTAGGATTAAGTAAAGGTTGCTCGCGCCGAAGTAGACCTCTTTAACGCCAGCGTTGCCATACGGGTCTTCAGCGCTTATTACCACCCTATAGTCCCCGGCGGGATTAGTGATTGGAAGATAGTATGTTCCAACCCACTTACCCTCCTCGTATTTCAAACTCACTGCATGCTTCATGCTGCCGGAGGAGACTGTGGCAGAAACATCCCCGTCTTCAAGCGTTGAATCATCCGGATACTTTACAACGATTTTGAAGAACACCGTTTCGAAACCTATTTGGTAAGCATCTTTAAAGTCCTCTATTTCAAGGCTTAGAACAGCCTTAGTTATTTCGAGGGGAAAGAGGTAGGAACCACTGTTCCCACTCGGGTCTCCGGCGGAAATGTTCAACATGTATTGCCCCAAGGGAGCGCTTCTGGGAGCACTGATGTATCCAACCCAGCTTCCAGCTGAGAACCTGAGACGGGTTGAAGCCTGTTCAACGCCATTATGAAGAAGCGTAGCGTTTACTGAACCGTCCCCCAGTGTGAAAGCCTCGTGGGACGGGTATTTTACCATCACGCTAAGCGGTATTTCCTCTGTCCTGGAGAAGACGCTGCCCAGCGGGCTTAGCAGCTCTACACGCAGCCTAGCCGGAACAATCCTTATTTTCAGCAAAAGGTCCCCGCTGTTCCCCTGTCCGTCTACGGCGACTATCCTGAGACCCCATTCTCCTGTTTCCTCAGCCGCGGAGATTT
>JAWCMB010000007.1:44097-46545 GCA_038850115.1 Thermoproteota archaeon | reverse complement strand
CGCGATTGACCCTGGTCTCAGAAGCATGCTGCCACCTCTGCAGGGGTCAGATAAGCCTGCTGGAAGAATCAGGAGGGGGGTGGCTGAAGAGTTTGGATTCAGGGACGATGTCATAGTTAGCGCCGGAGGGGGGGACAACATGATGGGTGCGATTGGAACAGGTAACGTGAGAAGAGGCATTGTGACCGCCAGCCTCGGAACATCCGGCACGATATACGCTTACTCTGAGAAGCCTGTCGTCGACTCAATGGGCGAGATAGCTGCCTTCTGCGACTCTACGAACGCCTGGCTCCCCCTCTTGTGCACGATGAACGTTACCGTGGCTACGGAGTATGCTAGGGAGCTTTTCAACATGACTCATGACGATTTAACAAGGGTTGTCGAGGAAGCGCTCCCCGGCTCCAACGGGCTGCTGCTAATCCCCTACTTCGAGGGGGAGAGGACGCCGAATATCCCGGAGGGCACGGGCGTATACTATGGTTTGAACAGCAGGACTTTCAACAGGCAGTGTATCGCGAGAGCAGCCATGGAGGGTGTCACGCTGGGGATGAACTATGGTTTGAACAGGATGAGGGAGCTTGGGATAAGGCCTGACGAGATAAGGCTGACAGGCGGGGGGTCTAAGAATAAGGCTTGGCGCCAGATAGCCGCCGACATTTTCAACACACAGGTTGTCTGCATAAGGATTGACGAGGGTGCAGCCTATGGAGCTGCCTTGCAAGCAATATGGTGCTACTCGAACCATATTGGCGAGAAGACCAGCATCCAAGAAATATGCGACCGCTACGTTAAGCTTGACGAGGAGACCCGTGTCAGCCCGAAGCCTCTTAACGTTGAGAAATACAGAGAGCTTCAGGAGATCCATAACCTGGTTAGCAGAAGTCTTAGAAGCTCCTTCAAGAAGCACAGGGAATACTTGGGTAAACACGTTGCATAGTTTAAATAAGGCTTAAACACTCGGAAGGCTTTCAACAGGCTACTTAAGCTGCTCAAAGCTCTGACTGATGCCAACCCTCTCCTTCTTCGACAAAACTCTTGCAACCCTGCTTTTCGTCTTAAGCTCCACCAGGTTTGAAGCCCCTGCATAGCCCATGGCCGCCTTCATGCCTGAGACGAACTCGCTTATTACTGAGGCGACTTCCCCCCTGTAGGGTATCCAGACTTCCGTGCCCTCTGGAATGTCTTTCGAGAGAACCGCGTACCTGTCTACCGCCATTCTCTTCTGCCTAGCGGATTGGCTCCCCATTCCCCTGTGCAGCTTGAAGTACCTGTCGTTTATGATGGTCATGGGGCTGGGGCTTTCCTTGCAGCCTGCGAAAACATACCCCAGCATGGCGCAGGAGGCCCCGAAGGCAACAGCCAGCGCTACGTCCCCAGGGTTTCTAACACCCCCGTCTGCGATTATAGGTATTTCAACACCAATTTCCTCAAGCGCGTCCGCCGCCTGAGAAACGGCGAAGAGTGTTGGTGCCCCGGTCCTAGTGACCTCGGTCGTTATGCAGACCGAGCCGCTTCCGATGCCGACTCTTAAGCCTGCAACGTTATCTATCCTTGAGACTGAATCCAGAACCCCTTCTTTAGTACCGAGGTTCCCGATAACAATATCAACGTCGACTTCCTTCGCCAGCCTTCTAGTGGCTTCAATCACGTTCTCGTTATGAAAATGTGCAACATCTATAACCAGCGCGTCAGCATATTTCGACAAGAGCTTAGCCCTCTCAACGTCAAACGGTGACACGGCTGCAGCAACCCTCAGCCTTCCTTCCTCATCCCTAGTGGCCCCCTTGTATTCCCCCCTCAACGCTACGTCTCTGTAGGTTATTAATCCTATCAGCTTCTCATCCTTGTCTACGACCGGCAGTTTTTCTACCTTGTGTTTTTTCATAAGCTCAACAGCTTCCTCAGGGGTTACGCCAGGCTTCGCCACGACAACGTTCTTCGTCATAGCTTCGCCAACCGTTACCGAAGGGTTGGTGAACCTAACGTCCCTTCCCGTTATTATTCCGACCAGCCTATTGTTTTCAACCACCGGCAGCCCTGAAATTCTATGTTTCTTCATGATTTCAGCGGCCTCCCCCACTTTCGCCTCCTTGCCTATTGTTACGACTTCCCTGATTATGAAGGATTCTGATCTTTTAACAATCTTCACCATTTCAACTTCTTCCTCAGCTGAGCAATTCCTGTGTATTACTCCAAGCCCTCCGTGTCTAGCTAGGGCTATCGCCATCTCAGATTCAGTTACGGTATCCATCGGTGAAGAAACAAGAGGAATATTGATTAGAATGTTTTTCGAAAACCTTGTTCTCAAATCGGTCTCTTTCGGCTCAACTTTTGACTCCCCGGGAAGCAGAATCACATCCTCGAAGTTGAAAACTGTTTCGGCCCCATTAAACTTCTCCTGAAACTTTCCCATATTTTACTGTTTTTAAAAGCAGATATAAGCTTTTC
>JAWCMB010000007.1:36122-44076 GCA_038850115.1 Thermoproteota archaeon | reverse complement strand
GTGTTCCCAGCTAACGGGTCTCGGGCGGTTAGCCATTTCAAGGATAAACGGTGCTATATGTCATTAGTTTAAAAATAGAGTTATCAGGATGAGGCTTTTTCAAGACTGTTCTCAAGCTTGTTTCCGGCGGTGGCTATATGAATCGATTTTTTATTGCCAGTTAGCGGATGGATGAATGTTTATTTCTGCATCATCCTGGCAATACTTAAATAAGACTTCTCCACTAAATTTACGGTGAATAAAGAATATGCCTTTATATGTAAGACGTGTGGGCCCAAACCTTAAACTCAAGGGTCGGAAGATTTCCATACTGGTTGCCAATGAGTTTGAGGATGTCGAGCTTCTATACCCGTTCTTAAGGCTTAGCGAAGAAGGTGCTGAAATCATCATCATACCCGTGAGAAGCGGTCTCCACCCTAGGCCTGCAATTAAAGAGAAGCCTGTTACGGGACGTTATGGGACACCTATTCCACTCGAAGTTTTTGGTGAAGGAGAACGATACAGTATAAAAGAGCTGGATCAAGTTAAACTTGAGGAGCTTGATGCAATAGTGATACCTGGAGGCTTCTCGCCAGACTCTTTGAGGATAATGCCTGAGATTTTAGAATTTGTTAAGAAGGCTTACCGTCAGAATAAGCTTATTGCTGCCATATGTCACGGACCCCAGGTTCTCATTTCGGCTGGTCTGGTTGAGGGTAAACGGGTGACGAGCTATGTTGCAGTCAAAGATGATCTTATTAATGCAGGCGCCATTTTTGTCGATGAGCCTGCTGTTAGAGATGGAAACTTAATAACAGCCAGGGTTCCTGATGATCTGCCAGAGTTCTGCCAGGCTATAATCGCTGCTTTATCCTGAGAATAATATTCAAACTTTTTAACTTGCTTTTTTACTTATCAGGAGAATAGAGCAAGAACTTTTCGAAGATGGACGGCTGTTCTATTGGCAGGCATAATCACCCACCTGTTCGTAAGGTAGCAGAAATTGAACAGAATTGCTAAAGATGCAACTCCTATGAATGCGTATCCCATGTTTATTTTCTTACCCTTGCAAGATTTGATCGGCGAAAAAGAACCTTATTTTTCGACAAAAGAAAAGCATTTATTTCTTAAGGATTGCTTATCGTGAAAAACGTGGTTTAATAAATAAGTTTTAAACTCTTCTATTAAAACGCTATGTAAGGAATCCTATTTGAACAAAGAAAATTTAAAAATAAGGTTATCTGCTTATGGGTCATGCGTGAAAAGGTTAGGATCCTAGTTGCATATGATAGCCGTACAGGGAACACTGAGAAGATGGCGGCGGCTGTTGCGGAAGGCGCTAAACTGGCTGGTGCCGAGGTTTCTCTAAAGAAAGTTACTGATGTGACTGTCAACGATTTTCTCGAGAATGATGGTTTTGCCTTCGGAACCCCTACGCATTGCGGAGTCATGTCTACTAAAATGCACGAATTGTTCGCCGAGACTGCTATACAGGCATGGGGCAAGATGAAAGGGAAGGTCGGGGTTGCGTTCAGCAGCTCAGGAGGACTGGGAGGCGGGAACGAGATGGCCTGCCTATCCGTCATCCTAGCGATGCTGAACTACGGGATGCTTGTCTTCGGCGTCCCAGACTATGTTGCCGCCGGTGTCACGCTACACTACGGTGCAGTATCCGTGGGTAAGCCCAATGCGGAGGCTTTGAAGGCCTGCAGGCTACTCGGCGAGAGGCTTGCGGAGTATGCTTCGATGGTTAAAAAAGGCATGTTAAACTCTAAGAGTAAGTCCTCGTAAAATTCATATCCGCGGAGGAAATTGGGAAAAAGTGTTGAACGAGCTTGAAGAAGCCCTGAAAGAGGCGTTGAATTGCACGAGGTGCAGGCTCAGCGAGGGCAGGACTAACGTCGTCTTCGGCGAGGGGGACTTGAAAACTAGCGTGATGCTCATAGGAGAAGCCCCGGGCTTCAACGAGGATAGGGAGGGCAGGCCCTTCGTGGGTCAGGCGGGGAAGTTTTTGAACGAAACACTGTTGAAGGCAGCTGGCCTAGAGAGGAGCAGCGTGTACGTGACTAACGTTGTCAAATGCCGCCCCCCGGGGAACAGGGAGCCTACCGACGACGAGATTGAAGCATGCTTCCCGTATTTAAGCGTGCAGATGAGGCTCATAAGGCCGAAGTTGATCGTCACGCTGGGCAACGTGGCTACGAACACGTTATTCAGGAGGTTCAACATTAAGCCCGCGCCCATGGGCAGCGTTCACGGGAAAGTGTTTAACGTAAACACGTTGTCTTATGGAAGCTTTAAGATCATCCCGTCATATCATCCTGCTACTGCTCTTTACAATCCCGGCGTGTCTGAAGTAATGATTGGGGACTGGCTGCAAATAGGAATGGTTGTGAAAAACCTTAAATAAGCTTCCTCGGGAAGCAAAGAGAGTCCTATAAAAATTTTTACCCGGGCTTTAAGGGAAACTTTTTAACCCCCTTGCAAGCCAGACCGAAACAAGCTTCATGAGACAGCTGGTTCACAACGGAGTGTTCATCCCACCCTACGAGTATAAGGGGCTCTCCATCACGGTGAACGGGGAGAAGATTAGGCTGACCCCTGAACAGGAGGAGATGGCTATTGCTTTCGCTAAACAGCCGCTGGAGAGGTTGGAGGACAAGGTTTTCGTGAAAAACTTTCTTAAAGACTTTTACGCTGCACTAGGTATAAACGGCTCCGCGCAGAACGACGCCATAGATTTCTCCGAGGTTAAACAATGGGTTGAACAGGAGAAACAGTGTAAGGAAAGGATGACGAAGGAGGAGAAGAAGGCCTTAAGCGAGAGGAGGAAGCTTCTGAGAGAGGAGCTTAAACAGAAGTACGGTTACGCCATAATAGATGGTGAAAAGGTGGAGACAAGGTATACTGTTGAACCGCCCTGCATATACATCGGGAAGGGGAAACATCCTTTAAGGGGAAGATGGAAGCCCAGGGTGAAGTATGAGGATATTACTCTGAACCTTTCTCCTGACGCTCCTACGCCACCGGTTCCAGACGGGGGATCATGGGACGGGAGGGTCTGGGATCCAAACGCCCTCTGGATAGCGAGGTGGAAGGACAAGCTCACTGGGAAAATGAAGTACATATGGGTTGGCGAAACCGCTCCCGTTAAGCAGGAGAGGGAGAGAAGCAAGTTTGACATGGCTATGAGCCTCGAGGATAATCTGGGCAAGATAAAGATGCTTGTGAGGAAAGGCTTAGAGTCTGAGGATGAGTTTGAAAGACAGGTTGCGACAGCAATCTTCCTCATAGACCTACTTAAGCTCAGAGTCGGCGACGAGAAGGATAAGGATGAGCTGGATACCAAAGGGGTTACAACCCTGACTAAGAACAACGTTAAGATACTTGGCGAGGATACTGTTGAATTCAATTTTCTCGGTAAGGCGGCTGTAAGATTCCACCGTACGGTTAAGCTTCCCCCGGTTGTCGTCAGGAACCTTAAGGAACTGATGGAGAAGACTCCTGGGAAAAGGCTGTTTCCAAGGCTCAGGTCTGAGCATGTTAACGAGTTTCTGTCGAAAGCCATGCCCGGCTTAACCTCGAAAATCTTCAGAACGTACTATGCTTCGAAAGCGGTGCTTGAAAAGCTGTATGGGTTTAAAACGCGTGTGGAGGACCCTGAGTATAAGAAGCTTTTAGTAGCTAAGCTGGCAAACCTGGAGGCGGCGAAGGCTCTAAACCATAAGAGGACCCTGCCTAAGAACTGGAGTCAACGTCTCGAGAAACAGGTTGAAAGAGTTAGGAAAGTCCTTAGCGAAATAGAGGAGGTTAATAGGATTCTCAAGGAGAAGCCGACTAAGGCCCGTAGGAGAAGGCTGAAGAGGCTGAGGGAAAAGCTTCAGAAGGAGAGGATTAAGCTTGAACTTATGAGGAGAACGAGGGACTACAATCTTAACACCAGCCTGAACAGCTATATAGACCCTCGAATATACTTGGAGTGGAGTCGAGAAACCTCCTTCGACTGGAGCAAAATATATTCAAAGTCTCTGCAGAGAAAAATATCATGGGCTCTCCAAACTGTTGAGCAGAAAGCATCCTCTATTTAAGACAAACCTCCTTAAAGTAGTTGGGGAGCGTGTGGAAAACGCTGATTATCTAAACTCTTAGTTGTGAGCAGGAGCTTTTATTAAGCCACGTACTAACGATATGCTGGCAAGCCTTAAATATCGAGTAATGGTGGTAGTTTAGGGAATCGCGTTGAGAATCGCCACGGGAAAAGGGTTTGAGCTTGAGATTCCCACGGCCTACTTGGAAATGATGGAGGATGCTGAAAGAACCATCATGCAACTGACGGCGGGTAAGCCGAAGGCCCGGAAAATGTGGGAACTTTTAAAGAATGATCCTGAGATGAATGCTGACTGGGATATGGCGAACTATATTGCAGTCTCAAAAATGAAGTATAATGATCATGGGGAGGTTCACGCTAAGATTGTGGCTGCAAACGCTTTAAAGATGCTTAGGCTTCTCCTCGACAACGGTGTTCTAACCAGCGCGGTTAGGGAGAGGGCGGGGGATGAGGATGATGCTTATCTGATAGTTTTGACAGCAGCCTTGCTCCACGATATTGGAAACCAGGTTCATCGCGAGAACCATCATGTTTCAGGAGTGTATCTGGCCATCCCGCTGCTAAACAGGCTTCTTCCAGAAGTATATGGTGATCGGGAAGTCATGTACGAGGTTAGAGCCCAAATATTGAACTGTATTTACTCTCACGAGTTTGATGTTCGAGACTTGACTGAGGAAGCATGCATTGTCGGAGTGGCCGATGGAACAGACATGACTAAGGGAAGGGGGCGAATGGCTTTCGACAAGGGGAACGTGAACATTCACACGGTTTCCGCCCTAAGCATTGAGAAAGTAGAGATCACGCAGGGGAAAGACGCGCCAATACAAATATTGATACACATGAATAACAGTGCAGGTATTTTCCAGATTCAGGAAACATTAGGTAAGAAAATAATGGATAGCCCGCTTGAGGGTTATGTTGAAGTGGTCGCCGCCACTAAGCCGGATGAGCCAGTGGCGGATCAAAGAATAATCCACCAATTGATCATAAAAGGGAAGAGGTTTCAAGCATTCGGCTGATCATCCTTAACCGATGTTACGAACCATAGCGTTTTCGCAACGCACATTTAGGGGACTATAACCCCTTTTATATAGTCTAATGGTTTCTTTGACGCATATTCAAAGGCTTTCTGAATATCGTTGAGACTCCACTTGTGAGTAATAAGCTTCTGAAGATTAAAAACTCCTCTTGAAAGCATTCTCACAGCTATTTTAAAGTTCTCCCTCATGTCTTCCGCTCTCGCGGGGCTCGTCATTATTACTTCTAATCCTTTCGAATCCCATTCCCTCAGGTCTACTGAAACCGGGTTAGGATGATAGCTGAATATAGCCAGCCTACCTTTCTGTCTCACTAGTCTGGTTGCCAACCCAACGCCGTCTGGGTGTCCAGTAGCCTCTATCACTGTATCAAGCCCTTTACCCTCCGTTATGCCAAGGGCCTCCTTGGCGACATCCCTCTCCTTCGGATTCAAAGCAATGTTCACCCCATAGTTTTCGGCGAGTCTAAGCCTCTCATTATTCACGTCGACACCAACTAAGTTTTTTAAACCTAGCCGGCTTAACGCTTGAACGAGAAGCAGCCCCATGAAACCAGTTCCAACCACTGCAACATTGTCGCCAAGCCTCGGATTAATAAGCCTCACAGCGTTAACTACGCAGGCAAGAGGCTCCCCTATCGCATATTCAAATGGGGTATCCTTCGGTATCTTTTCTACTTGGCTTTCATTCACCAAGACAAAGTCTGAGAAACCTGGGCCTCCTAATGCAGTAACACGGTCTCCCTTTGAAAATCTGGTCACGTGGGCTCCAACTTCAACAACCTCCCCCACGGGCTCGTGGCCTAATGGGGAAGGCAGTTTAAACCACACTGGATAGCCTGAGAAACCGTAAAGGTCACCGGTGCATATACCGCAAGCCCTAACTTTGATCAGCACATCCTCCTTACCTAGGCTCGGGGTTTCTTCTTCAACAAGATCTATCCTCCCTTTTTCAACCAGGACTGCAACCTTTCTTCTCATGTTGTTTCCACCGAGTTTTTATTTTAAAAACTTTTTTATTGCTTATTCTTAAGGGACTTTTTCACCGTAACCAAGAGCCTAATAGGCATGTTCCCTAGCTGAACAAGCTACATTAGAAAACCTTTCGTGGTTCCTCGTTGTTTCAGCTGAATAAGCAGCAAAACCCAGAATCCAGCGACACTAGTTCCCGCCCGAGCCCAGCATGTTAGAAGTATTTTTCACTCGGCAACTATGGTTTTATAAGAACCTTTATCGCTTGCTTCCTTCGACTGGCTAGGCCGTTGAAAACCTCAACTATCTCGTCAAGCCTGTGAATATGCGATATTAATGGCTTAAGCTTCAGCCTCCCTGAGGAGGCGATGTTCACAGCCCTCTGAAAAGTGTATGGACTCCGGTAGGAGGCGAATATGGATATCTCCTTATCGTAGATTTCGAATGGTTTAACCTGCCAAACATCATGCTCGGGAGCCACGCCGAATATCAGAAGCCTACCCCCTCTCTTAGTTAGTTTGAATGCCTCGTCTATCGCTGAGGAGCTTCCGACGCACTCGATTGAAACGTCAGCCCCGATCCCGTTGGTGGCTTCCAGAACAGCCTTCTCAGGATCCTCTTCTCCAATGTTCACGACGCGGGTTGCTCCAAGATCCTCCGCAAGCTTAAGCCTCTCCTCAACAACGTCTAAGGCAATGATCTTCGCCGCACCGTAGTTTTTAACCATCTGAACCATAAGCAGGCCTATCGGCCCAGTTCCGATAATTGCTACACTGCTTGCCGCCGGGATCTTAACGTTGTCAAGCCCCCTGATTATGCATGCTAAGGGCTCGATTAAGGCAGCTTCCTCCAGTGTTATCTGGCTTGGAATCCTGTACACGTTCCGTTCAGGAGCCTTAACGTATTCTGCGAAAGCACCGTCGATCGTGACGCCTATCGCCTCAAGGTTTTCACAGAAGAAGTTTTTCTCGCTCATCCTGCAGTATTTGCATTTCCCGCATAGGATGTTCGGCTCCGCTACAACGCGGTCCCCGCTTCTGACAGTGGTTACTTGAGAGCCTGTTTGAACAACCGTGCCTGAAAACTCGTGTCCCGGGACCAGGGGCGGTCTAACCTTCCACTCCCCTTTAAAGAAATGGAGGTCGGTGCCACATATCCCGCATGCGCCAACCTCTATGAGAACCTCATCTTCAAATATCTTCGGGACGTCTTTCTCGATTACCCTGAGGTCTCCCACTCCAAACAGGGATGCAGCCTTCATGCTTAAGCCTAGGCAGCGCATACATATAAGAATTGTCTATGCTGTGAGCAGTATTGTTAACGCTCAGACGCTTTCTAGAAGTGGGCATGATGATGCTGGCGTTCTCTTTTCACCTTCGAAACATCTAAAAAAGTTGACTATTGTGAAATAGGTTCGCGACAACCATAAGCTTTTATAATCGGAAATAGCAGGTTCCTCGAAATGAACGGGTTCCCGAAACGATTCATGTGGGGAATATCCATGGCTGCCTTCCAATACGAGATGGGTGCTTCCAAGAGGTCTCTGGATCCGAACAGCGACTGGTATGTTTGGCTTCATGATGGAAAGAATCTTGAGTCTAAGATTGTAAGCGGGGATATGCCTGAGCATGGGCCCGGCTACTGGGATCTCTACAAGGTTGATCACGGTTGGGCTGAATGGCTCGGTTTGAATAGTTGGCGCACAAACCCGGATTGGAGCAGGGTTTTCCCCAAGTCGACTCGCGAGGTCAAGGTGTCAGTAGCGTCAGACGACGAGGGGATAAAGGACGTGGAGGTGAGCGAGTCGAGCCTCAGAAAGCTGGATACACTGGCCAACAGGCAGGCGGTGAAACACGACG
>JAWCMB010000007.1:0-36112 GCA_038850115.1 Thermoproteota archaeon | reverse complement strand
GAGATTTTCCGAGACTTGAAGGAGAGGGGGATGAAGTTGATACTAAACCTCTACCATTGGCCGCTTCCAACATGGATCCATAACCCTGTGGCGGCAAGGGATACTCGTCTTAAAAAGGGGCCTAGAGGCTGGTTTGAAGAAGATACTGTCGTCGAATTCACCAAGTTCGCGGCTTACATAGCTTGGAAGTTTCTGGATGTTGTAGACATGTGGAGCACTATGAACGAGCCGAGCGTGATATGGAACGTGGGCTACTTGTCCGAAAGATTCCCGCCCGGCTTAATAGATCAGGATGCAGCTGGGCGCGTCGCGTTTAACCTTGCTCAGGCACATGCAAGAGCATACGATCAAATAAAGAGGAAAGCTGGAAAGAAAGCTAAGGTTGGGATCATATATGCTACGTGTCCTTCCGAGCCCCTTACTGATTCTGAGGAGGATAAGAGGGCTGCTGAAGCGTGTGACGATGTTTTTACAAGATGGTTCTTTAAAGCCATAATGGACGGGGTTGTGAAGAAAGGGTTTACAGGGGAGGAGGTTGAGAGGAGAGACATGAGGAACAAGGCTGACTGGATAGGAGTCAACTATTATTCTAGAAACGTTGTTAAGCATACTGACCAGCCGCCCTACTTTCAAACCCTGAGTAACTACGGGTTCGCATGCCAACCGGCCTCAAAGTCTGCAGCGGGAAGGCCTACTACGGAAACCGGTTGGGAAATATATCCTGAAGGAATTAGGGAGGCATTAAATCTTTACAGGGGTTACGGGAAGCCTCTTATAGTTGCTGAGAACGGCGTAGCTGACTACAAAGATAAATGCCGAACCTGGTATATCGTTTCCCACCTGCACAATGTGCTAAAAGCCATTAAGGAGGATGGTTTAAACGTGGCAGGTTACCTTCACTGGAGCCTGATAGATAACCTGGAGTGGGTTTCAGGCTTCAGTAAAAGGTTCGGGCTGATCTATGTTGACATGAATACTAAGAAAAGATACCCGAGGCCGAGTGCCTACGTTTACCGTGACATCATTAGGAACAACGCAATACCGGAATACCTGTCTGAGTACGCAAACTACCCTAATATTCTTGTTTGATAGAATGGTCGGCTAGCTTAAAAACTGCGTATTGAAACCATTATTAGCCACGTGGATGCTGCTAGGGAAGCAAAAGTCTCCTGTATTGCAACCCCTTGCCAAGGCCATCTTACCGTCCAGACTATTATTGAGGAGACGCTGAGCAGGATAGCGATTGCACCGGTTGCTGGCGAGCCCAGGTGCTTGGAGCAGAAGCCGTAGGCAAGCATCACAAGTATTATCGAGACGAAGAATATTACTGACACTACTCCATGTATTCTTCCAGCATCCTCTGGGAAGAAGCCGATGAGTGCGAGATCGAAGCCGGCTGCCGTAAGCAGGGTGGACCAGCTAACATACTTCCATGAACGATACTTAAATGAGGTTAAGATGGCGAACAATGCTACGAGTAACCCTGAAAAAACAAGCCCGAAATTGTATATGAACGCGACCCATCCGTTTCGAGCAATATTTCCGAGGTCGCTCAAAGCATTATTGTACGGGTTAAACCAGGCTGAGAGCATCATTGAAACTCCTATGAAAGGATACGCTGCCAAAGCACTCAGGAACCCTAGGAGCTTGTGAATCCTCATCTTAAGCTTAAGGAATACTTCGTCAGTTTAAATAGCTTGCCTTCCTCTTAACGTCACAAACCGGTTTAACCTAAATGACGCAGCGACTGCAGATCCGACGCACGTTTAGAATCAGAATGCTTCTAGCGTCAAGATAATCCATAAATATATCTTGTGAACGTGTAATTGTATGGGAGGGCTGAGAATCGGTTTAATAGGGGCTGGAAGCATAGGAACAATACACGCGAACAGTGTAAAGTCTATCGAGGAGGCTGAGCTTTCAGCAATAGTTGACGTAAGGCTTGAGAGGGCTAAAGCTCTGGCTCAGGAGCATGGCGTGGAGAGGGTTTACGACGATTATTTGGAGATGCTTGACCGGGAGCAGCCGGATGCTGTGGTTATAGCTACACCCAACTATCTGCACGCCAAGATGACTATAGACGCGTTAAACAGGGGCTTACACGTTTTCTGCGAGAAACCCATGGCTATGAATGCTAGCGAAGCAGAGAAAATGGTTGAGGCCAGGAACAAGTCTGGAAAAATACTAATGCTCGGCATGTGCCAGAGGTTCAGAAACGACTCTAAGGCGATTAGGAACCTGGTTCTCGGGGGCGAGCTTGGCAATGTCTACTTCACTAAGATAACCTTGCTGAGGAGGGCGGGCATACCCGGCATGGGCAGCTGGTTCACCACCAAGGCTTTTTCAGGCGGAGGTCCGCTGATAGACCTTGGGCCACACGCCTTGGACCTTGCCCTCTGGCTGCAGGGATTCCCAAAGCCGGTCTCCGCTAAAGGATACACTTTCTCAAAACTGGGAACACAGGGCAAGTGTCTCGGAGTATGGGGAGTACCTGAGCCCGGAGGGCCCTTCGACGTGGAGGATCTTGCAATCGCTCTAGTAAGGCTGGAGGGAGGCGGGGTCATGTATCTGGAGACAAGCTGGGCACTTTACACTAAGGAGGATACTTTCAACATTATATTGTCGGGGGAAAAGGCTGGGGCCTCGCTCACACCGCCATTCAAGTTCACTGAGGTTGACGGCAAATGGGTTGAGACTGGGATGGAATGCCCAGAGGTAAACGTGTATTTGGAGGAGATGAGGCATTTCGTGGAGTGCATAAAGCGGAACACGCGTCCTGAGCCTTTGCCTGAACACGGTGTTATAGTGATGAGGCTGATAGACGCCATCTACAGGTCAGCGAATACTGGGAAGGAGGAAAACTTGTAATGGTCGAGGAGGTTTCTGATCAGGAATGAGCAGGGGGAGAATCGGTGTTTGCCTAGTTGGATGCGGCTTCATAGGCTCGACGCATGCTGAAAGATGGAGGCAGATATCGGAGTCGAAGCTCGTCGGGTGCGTCGACCTTGAGAAGGAGCGGGCAAAGTTTTTCGAGGAAACATATGGTTTTCAGGAGAGCGGGGAGGATCTAGACCGTTTCCTGAGCCTCGACACGGTTGATGTCGTGGATGTGTGCACCCCGACTTACACGCATAAGGATATTGTGCTTAAATGTCTAGAGCAAGGTAAGCACGTGATTGTTGAAAAACCTATTTCGCTGAAACTATCCGACGCGAGGGAGATGATTCGAAGAGCAGCTGACAGCAAGCTTAAGCTTATGGTGGCACACGTGTTGAGGTTTTGGGGGGAATACGTGTTGGCTAATAGGCTGATAAGGGATGGCGCGATAGGGGAGCCTTCGGTGGCAAGAGCCTATAGGCAATCGGCCTTTCCAAACTGGGCTTGGGAAAACTGGCATGACCATTTGAATAAGGGGGGAGGCGTTTTCGTCGACATGAGTATACATGACGTTGATTTCCTAAGATGGTCTCTAGGAGAAGTTGAAGAGGTTTACGCTCAGGGGGGAACATACGTTAGGAGAAACGCTTCCTCACACGACTATACCCACGCCCTCTTAAAGTTCAGGAGCGGCGCGATAGCCTATGTTGAGGGCAGCTGGATAATGCCTGAAGACTATCCCTTCACGACTTTCCTAGAGGTCGCCGGCACAAAGGGAATACTGCAGGTTGACAACCAGTCTACCGCAACGGTCTCGCTACACAGGAGGGGTAGGGTTGAGAGGTTCACGCCATTTGAGAAGGACGGTTACTATCTTGAGCTGAAAGCTTTCATCGACTCGGTTCTCAATGATACTTCTCCTCCAGTGGGCGGGGACGAGGGGTTGAAGAGCCTGGAAGTTGTGCTCGCTGCTCTGAAATCCGTCTTAACCGGGGAGCCTGTGAAACTACCCTTGGAGGCTGATGCGATTGAGTAAAACCAGGTTCGCCGTATTATCTTTCGCGCACATTCATGCTTGGAGCTACGCTAGAGTTTTAAAGGAGCTTCCGGAAACAGAGCTGGTGGCCATATACGACGACTCTCCTGAAAGGCTTAGAAGAGCCGGTGAAACCTACGGTGTTAAGAAGCTTTACGACGATGTTGATAAACTGCTTCAGGCAGAAGAGATTGACGCGCTAGTGATAACATCTGAAAACTCGAAACACCGAGCACTCGCAATAGCCGCGGCGGAGGCTGGGAAACACATGATTGTTGAGAAACCAATTGCGACAACCCTGCGGGATGCTGATGAAATAGTGTCAAAGGCGGAGAGGAATAGTGTTAAGCTTCAGATAGCGTTCGTAATGAGGTTTCACGACTCAGCCGTCAAGGCTGGGGAGACGATTCTTTCAGGCGCCCTAGGTAGAGTGATAGCGATAACCGCCACGAACCATGGGAAATACCCGGACCTGTGGTTTGCAGACCCGGAGCTAGCAGGAGGGGGAGCCATAATGGATCACACCGTGCATGTGGCCGACTTGACAAGATGGTATACGGGAGACGAATTTTCAAGGGTCTTCTGCCGTATTGGAAGAAACATTAGGAGGGAGCTTAAGGTTGAGGATAATGCTCTCCTAATATGCGAAACCAGAAAAGGGGTTAAGGTGAGCATAGACTGCAGCTGGTCTAGGCCGGACACATACCCAGTCTGGGGTGACGTATACATGGGAGTATTCGGCGAAAAAGGCTACTTAGTGCTGGACGCTTTCAGATCGAATGTTTCGCTCGTTCAATCCAGCTGCCCCTTAACCTACCATTACCATGGCCCTGACGCCGATAGAAACATGATTCTGGATTTCATAAACGTGATTAGGACGGATGGTAAACCAAGGGCTTCAGGGCATGATGGAAGACAGGCTTTAGAAGTAGCGTTGGCAGCCTACGAGTCCTCTAAACAAGGCAAAGCTGTTTCTCTGCCTGTTAACCGTTAAAAAGCATTAACTATAAATCCATGGGGCTATACGAGTAGCATTTGCCTTATCAGGCGAGGAATAGCTGGTTCCACGCTTTATGTGCGCTCCAACGATTAAAGCTGAAAAGGAATGTTTAAGAGAGGGTGAGGCTTTCCAAGCCGTATTGATAGATGCTCATACTCACATCGGTAGAGTCAGGTCATGGAGCAAAAAACTAATAGGAACGGTTGAAGCAAGCTTACAGGATTTATTAGAATATGTTTGCAACGAGAATTTAGAAAAAGTCGTACTGCTCCCGGTGGCGAAAAGCTACCTGGATATTGGAGAGGATATTGCTAAAACTGAAGACGTGCTTAAGGCTTATTCTCTCCACCCGGAGAAAATAATTCCATTCTGTGCTTTCGATCCGAGGGAAGAAGGTTTGAGAGAGAAAATAAGAGATGCTGTGGGGAAAGGGGCCAGAGGGTTTGGCGAACACAAGGTTGAAATAAGAATCGACGACGAGTATAATGCTGGCCTGTTTAAAATCTGCGGTGAACATGGGCTTCCAGTACTGCTACATATTGACGATAGGTTTAACCCTGATTTCGAAGGCTTCAAGGAGGTTGTTGCAAGGTTTGAGGAGACGGTTTTCATAGCTCATGGTCCCGGGTGGTGGGCTAAAATAGGTAGTGAAGAGACTAATGAGGTTTACCCGAGGGGGTGTGTTTCTGAACCTGGAGAAGTCGTTAGGATCCTTAAAGAATATAAGAATGTCTATGCTGACATTTCCGCGTTCTCAGGGTTAAATGCTATTTCACGCGACAGTGATTTTGGAAGACGCTTCTTGAGTGATATGAAAGACAAAATAGTTTATGGAACGGATTTCCCATGTATAAATTCTGAGGGTTTCCAGTTCGGTCCAGATGAATCACACTTCTCCGTGTTGAAAAGATACAGTCTTGAGGAGGAGGCTGTTAAGAGAATAACTCGGGAAAATATCTTGAAAATATTGAAGCCACTGGAGTAAGCGCTACTTAAGACTTCAATTGTTTGAACTTGTGGCATATTTAAAACTCAAAGTTTCTGTGTGAAGATGAGCACGCGTTTATAAACAAAAGGTTTTTAAATAAGTCTTCTCAGGCGTTAATGAAGCGTGTGAACCTTGAATAAAATATACGGGAACCCATTTGAATCCTCGGGATTTTGGGTTAAGGGGAATCTTCATACTCATACAACGAATTCAGACGGAGCACTGTCCCCTGAAAAAGTGGTAGACTACTATTCTAGCCACGGCTATGGTTTCTTAGCCTTAACGGATCACGAAAAAACCACGAAGTTTTTCTCAGAAAAGCTTATTGTGATTCCGGGCACTGAAGTTGCTGCTGGAAAGGGGGCTTTAGGAGAAGTACAGCATGTAGTGGCTGTTAACGTTGAGGATAACGAAATTGTTCAGAAATATTCGAAGGATTCGATTCAAACCTTGTTAAACTATTTGAAAGATGAGGGTTTCGCGATAATTGCCCACCCCTACTGGTCGAAGCTTATCACGCAGGATTTGCTTAATTTATCCGATTACTGTGGAATAGAGATATACAATACGGGTTGTGATGTTGAGGTTGCCAAGGGCTTCTCGACAACACATTGGGATGACTTGCTTGCTCAAAAAATAAACGTTTACGGATTCGCTGTCGACGATGCTCACTGGTATAATGATCTAGATTCCCTAGGCGGATGGATTTATGTCAAAGTAAGAGAAAAAAACCTAAGCGAGCTGATGAAATCGATAAAAGAAGGGTTTTTCTATGCTTCCATGGGTCCAACCATAGAGGCATTTTCTTTCTCCAATAATAAGCTTGAAGCCAGATTCTCCCCGGCGAGAAGAGTAGACCTAGTGTCGGATGATGGAGCCGGATTCAGTATTTCAATGGACATCTACAATATGGTGAGGAAGGGTTTGAATATTCCGAGAATGAGAATCGTGAAAATAGAGAGGAACGGGGATGAAGAGGAAGTTTCCGCAGAGATTTGGGGTAAGAAAGCAGTATTTAAGGCGTTAAAACGCGGCCTAATCCATATTTCGCTAGAAGGATTCATCTTCAAGAACTATGTGCGGCTCGAAACCACTGATGCGAATGGAAGAAAGGCTTGGACTAATCCTGTTTTGCTATGATTAGCGGGCTAGCTTTATAGCTAGTCTTTCAAGACCTGCTTCGAAGCCTTCAGGAACCTAAAGCACATGAGACCCGTCGCAAGACTCTGAAGTATGCAGATCCGGAAAGCCTTCTCTGCAGGATGCGAAGCCCATGGAAAGGTTTTCAGCAGCCTCCTTCACCTTTAAAATAAGTTCTTTTCTAAGGTTCTGCGGCATGTAGGTTGACCTGCCTACGCGTTCACCGTGAGCGTAAACATTCTTAAGCTTCTCCTCCAGCTTTGGAAAGGCTGTTAAAACCCTTGAGAAATTATCTGGCTTAACCTTGTAGGTTGAGGTCGTAACCTGTCTAACACCCGCTTCAGATGCTGCTTTAAGAACAGCCCGGATAGAATTGGAATCATCATTAACTCCTGGGATCAGTGGGTCAAGCCTGATCATCGTCGGTATTCCGACTCTGCTTAAAGCCTCAAGCGCTCTAAGCCTGCTGACAGGAGGCGGGGCGAAGGGCTCAAGCCTCCTCGCAACACGCTCGTTCAGCGTCGTGACCGTTATGCTTACGCAAACCATCCCTTTTGAGAGAATATCAATATCCCTCGCCACCAAGTCTGATTTCGTAACCATTAGCAGTTTAAACCCGTTCCTAATGAACACGGGAAGAACCTCCCTCATCAGGAGGCTCTGAGCCTCCCCTGGGGTATACGGGTCCGAGCTGTTCGCAATTGACACAGGCTTACTTCTGTCAAGCTTCTTCAACTCATTCTCAAGCTGCAAAATAGTGAACTCTTTAACCCTGGGTTGAAACGCTCTGGGGACATATGAAGTTATGTAGCAGTAAGTACATCTGTGCCCGCAGCCGGCATAGGGGGAGAAACTATATTTAGGAGGACAAGTGCACAGCTTGCCACGCCATGGGTCGAAAGGAGTTATGAGCCTCAAATCAGACTTTCTACTACAAGCTGTAATCGTGTTGACGATAAAAGCTTTTAACGAATATTTTTAACCGTATCTTGCAAGCGTCTCCTTAAACCTTATCTCCGCGTACCTAACTATCTCCTCCAACGCCTGCTTGCTCCTCGCCTCCGCTATAAGCCTAACCTGTGGAAGCGTGTTTGAAGCCCTCAGGATGAACCAGCCTTTTTCAAGCTCAACCCTAATCCCGTCCAGAGTTACAGTCTTACGTCCCTCTTTCTCGAACACGCCCACCAGGTCTTTGATGACCCTGAACTTAACCTCGTCGGAAACCTCATAATCCTTCTTTAGAAGCTCGTATTTAGGCAGCTCAGCCACCAGTCTAGAAAGCTTTCTACCTGACCAGGCTAGGAGCTGGGCGACTTTAAGCGTTGCGAAAACAGCGTCGTCTAAACCATATATCTCGCCAAAGTAAAGGTGGCTGGATATCTCGCCGCCGAAGATAGCTTTCTCCGACATCATTCTATCCAGCACGAAGGCGTGTCCAACCCTGCTCACCACCGGTATTACTCTGTTCTCCCTAGCGATTTCCTCAACCAGCTTAGAGCAGCTGACCTCGTAAACAATCTTCTCACCCGGCTTATCCCTGAGAAAGTGTTTCACGAACAATGCTAGCAGCACGTCTCCCCTTATAACGTTCCCCTCATCGTCGACGAAAAGAGCCCTGTCACAGTCACCGTCATAGCCAACTCCGAAATCATACCCGCCGTCTACAACCTTGTCCCGTAGAACGCTTAGCGACTCTTCAGTGGGCTCAGGCGACCTGCAGGGGAAGCCTCCGTCAGGATAATCGTTTATCGAATCAACAGTCAAGCCTGCTTTCCGAAGAATTTCCTTAC
Organism: Thermoproteota archaeon; assembly: GCA_038850115.1. Taxonomy (GTDB): domain Archaea; phylum Thermoproteota; class EX4484-205; order EX4484-205; family JAAOZP01; genus JAAOZP01. The sequence goes on along the minus strand of JAWCMB010000007.1, from coordinate 27,281 downwards.
CGAGTATTGAGCAAGACCCGTTTCCAGGGTCTATCAGAATCCTCAGGCTACTGATCTTTCCCTTAAAACTGTTAAGCAGGTAATTCTCATACTCCGCCAGAATCCTTTCCCTAGCATCTTCAACAATCCCTTTACGGGAGGAAAGCCTGAAAGTCTTTGAGTCGATTATTCTCTTAACCTCTTCTAAACCCATTCCCCAGCCGCATAACAGAGCCTTCTCCCTGCAGAGCTTAAAACCGTTCCACTCAGGCGGGTTATGGCTTGCTGTGATTATTACGCCGCCGTCTAAATTCCAATGTATGATGGCGAAGTAGACCGTTGGAGTCGGTATGAGCCCCAAGCTTATGACGTTGGCCCCGGTTGAAATGATGCCGTCTATCAAAGCTGAGGCCAGGCTATTGCTGCTCCTCCTTACATCCCAGCCTAAAGCGATTCTTCTGCCCTCTCCGCCGAGATAGGAGGCGAAACCCAGCCCCACTAGCCTAGCGTCTTCCTCAAAAAGGCTGCTCCCATAGACTCCCCTTATGTCATATGCTCTAAACACCTCATCCTTCAACATTCATCACGAGAGCTGCGAACAACATACTAATTTCCCCAGCAGTATAAAAGGTTTAACAAAAAATTATTGGGGTCTAAGCCCGCCCGCTCATCCTTATCCCATAGCCGTTAATGAAAACAATATCCTCAAGCTTGCGCTTGGGAACATGCAGAACACCATTCTCATCCCTCCAGTACTTCACATCATCACCCTTAATGTCTTCGACGACAGGCTCCTCAGCCCTGTATCCGAGGGCAACTACGAAACATATCTTGCAGTGCTCAGGTATTGAAAGGATTTCCCTGAGCCTCTCACGGTCTACTGAGGCCATCCAGCATGCCCCAATACCCTCCTCCCAGGCTGTTAGAATCATGTTTTCAATCGCGGCAGCGCAGTCAACCTCTCCACCCTCAGACTTCTTCCTCGTATTAATCAGAACGACGACGTACGCGGTGGGCCTCTCACCCTCCCCGGGGGCCCCCTTGGGGGCAAGATACATGGCCCATTTAAGAGTGTTGAAAACCTTGTCGAGCAGATCTTTCTCAGTCACTAAAATGTACTCGCAGGGCTGAATGTTTCCACCGGATGGAGCGAGCCTAGCAGCGTTTAGAAGCTTTTTCAAAACCTGCATGGGTATCGGTTTCTGAGTAAATCTGCGTACGGTTCTGCGGCTCACAGCAGCCTCATACACGGTCAACTCTTCCACCAAATAGTTTTCCAGCTCTACTTCTTTTTAAGGCTGCTGCTGGTTGAAACATTATGGAACCTTCATAACTTTAGCGTTGAGCAGCCTAACTATGTCTAAGGGAGAGATTTCGAGAGTAGCGTTGACAGCCCCTCCTCCTGCGTAGACTCTCTCCCTGCTTAACAGGCTTTCGTCAACCACAGCAGGCAGCTGCTTCACGTGGCCAACCGGGGGAACAGCCCCCGCCTCATACCCCGTATGGCTTAAAACCTCCTCCCCAGTAGCAAGCCGGAGTTTCCTGAAGCCGAGTGTTTTCGCAAGCTTATCCTGGTTAACCTTGCGGCCGCCCGAGACAACCACTATTAGTGGCTCCTTCTTCTCGTTGACGAAGACAACAGTCTTAGCGACATGCTCAAGGCTGATTCCAAGTTCCCTGCTGGCTTTTTCAGCTGAATAAGTCTCCCCGTGGAAGAGTATCTTGTGCTTCACGTTCTGGTTTTTAAGGAAGGCCTCCAGATCCTTGCTTGACAGGGGCATTGCTAAGAATGGTTGGAAAGCCTGTTTTTATTTTTTTAAGAGGGTGCGTCACGCGCTAAAATATTTAAAAACAAACAGTGAACCAAGGATTCAGCTTGGACATAGAGGAGAGGCTGGAGCTCGTTAAAAGTGTTGGCGAGGAGATTATAACTCTAGAGGAGCTTAGGATGCTTCTCGAGACGAAGGAGCATCCAGTGGCCTACGACGGCTTCGAGCCCTCAGGGCTTGCCCACATCGCCTTCGGATTGTTCAGACCTATTCTGCTGGAGCCTTTGGCAAAGGCGGGAGTAAGGTTCAAGCTTTACCTAGCCGACTGGTTTGCCTGGATAAACAGGAAGCTTGGGGGCGATCTGGAGAAGATAAAGACTTGCGGGGAATACTTCGTAGAGGTTTGGAAAGCCGCAGGGGTTGATTTCAGCAATGTTGAAACAGTCTGGGCGAGCGACCTTGTTGACTCAAGCGAATACTGGAGGAACGTGATACAGGTTGCTAAGCTTACCACTGTTTCCAGGGCTGAGAGAGCGTTAACAATAATGGGTAGGAAGAAGGGCGAGGTGACGGACATCTTCACGCTTGGTGCAGACATCTGCCAGCTGGGGTTGGATCAGAGGAGGGCGAACATGCTCGCTAGGGAGGTTGGACCTAGGCTGGGATACTGGAAGCCTGTTGTGGTTAGCCATCATATGCTTATGGGTCTTCAAGGAGTCAAGGAGCCCGAGGGCTTCGACGAGGATAGGCGTATAGACGTTTTAATAAGCTCCAAGATGAGTAAGAGCAAGCCTGAGTCAAGCGTATTCGTGCACGACTCTAGGGAAACGATATTTAGGAAGGTTTTATCAGCGTACTGCCCGGAGAGGGTTGCGGAAAACAACCCCATATTAGACTGGGCTAAACACATAGTCTTCAGGAAGTTCAAGAGTCTTCATATTGAAAGGCCCTCTAGATACGGGGGGCCTGTTGAGTTTCACACCTATGAGGAGCTGGAATCAGCCTACCTTAAGGGTCTTCTCCACCCGCTTGACTTGAAAAATGCTGTGGCCGACGTGATCGACAGGATGGTTGAGCCCATAAGGAAGCATTTTGAGGAGGACAGTAGGGCTAAAAGCCTCTATGAAGAGTTGAAAACAGTGGAAATATCTAGGTGAAGATGCTTCTTATAAATCGGTTTCGCTAGGGCATAACGTTGGGTAAAACCTTAAAAAAAGAGATGTGTTTATAACTCGGATGAAGATAAGGTCCGTAACACTTTTCACCGCACATGGGGACACGCTGAGCCTCAGGGAGCGTATTGTAAACCTGGGGTCTACGCTTTCATTCGAAATAGAGTCTCTGTTTCTCTCGGAAAGCGTCTGGAGCACTAGGGTTGCGCTCCCACCTGTTGGCGAAGATTCTCCTATGAAAAGGGCTTCTCAGCTTCTGGATCTGGATTTTATTAACTATGTTTCAATAGGACATGTTGAAGACACGCATCCAGCTTTAGAGGAGGCTGCGGAAGTTGCTGAGAACGGCCTCTACACGTCAATAAACATGAGGAGCATCAGCAGCATTAAGAGGATTGAGAATGTTTTAAGAAAAGCGTGTGAGAAGAATCCTTCTAATGGAAGCCGGATATCAGTCAACATCGGTGAGAACACGATTACCCCATACTTCCCTTCAGCCTGCAACCTGCAGGGCGAAGAAGGCTTAGCTATATCTCTACTATACCCAAGCCTGCTCAGGAACAAGCTTCTCAGCCAGTTTCAAGATATTCTTGCAGAGGTTTACGCCTCCACCGAGAAAGTCGGGTTGAAGCTTTCCGAGAGGATTGGAGTCAACTATTACGGGATCGATGTTTCACTATCGCCGTGGATGGAGGAGAGCGTCGCTGAGATAGTTGAATTCGCCTCAGGCTTTAAAATACCTTTTCCAGGAACTTTCAGCACGATCAGAGAGATAAACAGTCTAATGGAGGGTGCTGTGAAAAAATCAGGGATTCGGGCCACGGGGTACAATGAGGTTATGCTCCCGGTTGCAGAAGATAATGTTCTTAAGGAAAGGGTTGCAGCGGGCGATGTTAAGCTCAGAGACCTTGTGCACTTAGCGTCGGCATGCGTAGCGGGAGTTGACATGACTGTGGTGTCAGATGACACTCCAAGCGGGGCTATAGAAGGAGTTTTCAAAGACCTGTTTGAAATAAGCAGGTTGAAAGGTAGGGCTATTGGAGCGAGAATGATCTTCGCGCCTGCAGAGCCTGGGGAAACTGTTAAACTTACTCTTTTCGGGCGGGTGCCGGTTATAGCACTCTAAAGCTTTATATCTTAAGCATGAATACTAGCATAGGATGGGGGTAGTTTACAGGCCGGATGATGTTCTGAACAGGAGAAGACGCGTGGAGGTCGCTTTAAGAGACCTTAACCCTGGGGTTAGGGAACTCGTTCTCAACATAGTTGACTCTTGGAGAGGCGGCAAATCCATGGAGGATTTGAAGCGTGCCGTCGGTGAAGAGAAGGCCATACAAATAGTTAAAGAACTGAACCTGCCTGAAGACTAGTGTTTGAAGATAAACTCGGTGGGGAGGGTTGATGATTATCTATGGCCAGATCTTCCCCCAGAAAGTAACATAGTAGCCTCCTTCGCAGCTTGCAACCCGCCTTCCGAAAGGAGCCCAATTCACGTTATAGTCGCAAATAAGAGTATATACTCTCGTTCCATTCGGCAATACTAGCCAACCCATTGTCCCGTCTTTATACGCTTTTTCGCGGAACACCATGTCGTGAACCTCCTTATCGTCTAGCCAAGGTGCCCGAGCGAAAACAATAACAACTAGTGAAAAACCAAGTATGATGATAATGGCACTGCGGACTTTCATACTTTCTGCTCTCCTATTACATCTCCAATATTATAATTTTAACGATGCTCCTAAGGCGGTAGAGCAGGATTGAGATGAAAACTATTGTCGATTGGCTTCTCCTAGCCGGATTTTGCAGCGATGGAGCAGAAACGGGTGTAAGCGTCTTCAACGTAGTCTTCACGCTTCGGTTCGAATTCTCTGAAGTCAAACGAGTTTCCAACTATCTGCCTTATATCCTTATGGGATTTCACGAAACCCATCGCGTATGCTTGCATGAGAATATTGCCGATGGAGGTTGCCTCCACCGGACCAGCAATCACTCTAATCCCTGTAAAATCTGCAGTAAGCTGGTTCAGCAACCAGTTTCTAGACCCTCCTCCAATAATGTTAATCCGGTTTATTCTGCTTCCAGTCAAATCCATTATCCTTTCCAATACGAACCTGTATTTGAAAGCTAGGCTTTCAAGTATTATTCTAACCAGCTCGCCTTCATCCCTTGGTTTCTCCTGGTTCGTCTCATTCAAGTAGCTCATTATCTCCTCCACCATGTTCACTGGAGCCATGAACCTTCGGTCATCAGGATCGATGAAAGCTATGAACTTTCTCGACCTGCTTGCAAGCCTGGTTAGCTCGTCGTAGGAGTATTCCCTACCCTGACTCACCCAAGTTCGCCTACATTCTTGAACCAGCCACATTCCTTGAACGTTGCGTAGAAACCTGAACTTTCCGAAAACACCCCCTTCATTGGTGAAGTTGTATTCTAACGATTTTCGGCTTATAATTGGCCTATCCACCTCAACGCCCACCAGAGACCAGGTTCCAGAACTTATGTAGGCTGACTCCTCACCCTCGAGAAGCGCGGCCGCGACAGCAGAAGCCGTGTCGTGGCAGGCAGGGGCTACTATTGAAACCCTGCCGCCAAGTTTAAGCTCTTCAGCAAGGCTTGCAGACATTTCCCCAAGTACGGTTCCAGGCCTCACTATCTCTGGTAGAAAATGCGTTGGAATCCCCAGTTTCTCTAGGAGCTCATAGTCCCAGTTGTCCTTGGAAGGATTGAAGAATTGAGTAGTCGTGGCGTCTGAAAACTCTGAAACCATTACGCCGGACAGCCAGTAGTTGAACAAATCCGGCATCATCAGGAGTTTGCTCGCGGCATCGAGGATCGAAGACTTTGTTAACACGAGTGAATACAGCTGGTAAAGAGTGTTCAGCCTTAGAAACTGGATTCCAGTTCTGAAATAGACCTCCTCTCTGGAAATCTTCTTAAAGACTTCTTCAAAAGCACGTTCCGTCCTAGGATCTCTATAGTGATGCGGGTTTCCGAGAAGCTCACCGCTGCTGTCGAGAAGCGCAAAGTCTACGCCCCATGTGTCGACGCCTATGGACTCTAGGCTTCCACCCAGCTTGCAGCCAGCTATCGAGGCAGCATTCTTCATTTCACTCCATATCCTTAAAACGTCCCAGAATGTGCTGCCTCCTATTTTCACCGGCATGTTTGGAAACCTGTAGACCTCGTCCACCTCTATTTTATTCTCGGCAAGCAACCCGATTAGGGCTCTGCCACTCTCTGCTCCAAGGTCAAAGGCTAGGAAGGCGGGGTTCCCCATGAGTTTTAAAAACATAGTAAATTTTTAAGCTTTTCCCGTTTAACCATTAAAGTCTTTTGATGCATCCACCAGGTTTTTAAGAATGAGGAAAGCTAATTCGGGCTTCGTTCTTCTTAATCCGCAATCAGGATGAATGTAAGACATGTTCCCGTCTCCGATTCTTGAAGCTACTCTCCCAATTATTTCCACAGCCTTTTCTGGATCGGTCAGATCATCTTTTGATAAGACGTTTACCTTCATGCATCCTACACCAATTTTTTTAGAACTTTCCTCGATGATGCTTCTAGACAACAGGTTAATGTTTCCCGGGGAGCCTGCAAACTCTAAACTGAGAACACTCACGTTCTTTACCCTGCTTAAGGCTTCTATTGTTTTTAAGCCTAGTTTCCCGCAGACATGCATGCTTGTCAGCTTCGGGTCTAACCCATCAGTTGCAATATCTAGGGGCTCCCGTATCCTCTCAGGGTCTAGAAAGCCTGCACTAACCCCCGGCTCATCAATCTGGATTAAACCGTCGTGGGATTCAATAAGTCTTGCTACTTTGTTCACCACCAGCGCTACATCATTGTAGAGCTCCATGTTTCTTATGTTTCCGTAGGGGCCAGCGTTTTTTATTGCTGCTGAAAAGCCGAAGGTTATTGGCCCCGTTACACCTACTTTCAAACTATTAGAGAAACCTTTTTCAGCAATATGCTTTTTAGCCTCGAGGAAATCAACGATCTTGAAAGATTCTTCAATGTTATCCACAGGCTTTATTCTATCGATCAAGAAGATTTTTTCATCAAGAACCTTCACACCGTGCATGGAGTTCGCAAGATAGGAAAGCATATCTGTTCTCTGCTCCCCGTCGGAAACAATGTCTATGCCTATCTCAATCTGAAGGTTAACGGCAAGCCGGATCGCCGTTTTAAGATCTTCATGGAGCCTTGGAAGGCTTCCAATAACTGTTGTGATTAAACGCATTGAGAATCATTGAAAGCATCTTTCTTTTTAAGCGTTTTGCTATTGCCTAAGGAGCGTTTGGACAAATCGGCAATAGCGTATTCATCGTGTTTCCAGAAGTAATACTGCGTCTTCCCAATCTCCCGGCGTCGTAAAACGCTGAACGCCTTCGCTTGCAAACCTACCTATTTTTCTCCTAATGCCTGTGGTAGGGTCAATCAAGGATGCTTCAACCACACTGCCAGCAGTAACCTTATCAAGTCTGATTGAAACAGACGTGTTGCTACTTAAGTAAGCAAGAACCCAATCTCCAGCTGCCGAGCAAGCCGCCACGTTGAGAGTAAAACCGCTGCCCTCGCCACTGAAAAAAACCGATTGATCGGGAACCAGATTCCACCATTCTCGGCAACTTGTAATTATTTTTCTGTAAGCAAGCATGTGAAACGAACCAGGAGAATCTATCCATGACCTCCACGAAGAAGGCGAACTCCAATTGTCATTATGACCATAGCTATGGTGCCCTCCTGCAAGATGCGACCAGTAAGCCTGCTTGCGGATTTCTAAGGGCGTCTGCAGCTTTCCGAATTCCACACCTTCATACCCACCTTCAGCCATTACAACCGGCTTTACAGGCTTACGGGCATAGTCTTCAGACACCATCTTGTAAATCAAATCATAAGCAATACAGGTCTGGATCATGTTAAATGCAAGCCAGCTTTCATCGTGAATGAAGCTAGAAGACGCCGGGGCAGGATCAGGATGCACTGTGATCATGTGTTTGCCCTTGTCACCTTCCCTGAGACCAGCAGCCAGCTCGCGAAGGATCGGCACAAATTCCTGCTTGGCCTGCGGGTACATTGTCCATATAATGTTTGGCTCGTTTCGATAACGGCTGGCGACCCATTCGGAATATTTCCGGGCATTATCCATGGTGATGAGCGAGGTCTGCAATTGGTGGAAAATGCCTAGAGCAAATATCAGTTCCTTCTCTTGGCCGATTCTTATGATCGAATCAACATTCTCGAAATAGCGTTCATTCGGATTAGAAGGATCATTATTTACCCAGGGCGTTTGTCCTGCAAGGTTTGGTTTAGTACCATCTCCGACCCCAGTAAGCATGACTTGAATAACACTGAACCCCTTGCTTCTCCTGTTCTCTAGAATCGCCCTAGCCTCGTCAAGGGTAAAAAGGCGGAAAAGCTCCCACTGCGTATCACCCAGCCAAAAGAACGGGTCACCATTCTGGTCAACGAAATATCGGCCATTTGGACCTACACTAACGGCTTCTATCATCGTTCCATCCATAAGTAATCGTAGCAGGTTTCTTAAAAGGTTGCTTGTAACTAGTTCTGCAGAGACTGCTGGGTGGTGAAGGCATGTTTTGCGCCTTAGAAGGGCTGTCTTCCGCCTCCTGTACACTTTATTAGTAAAAAGTATCATGTGTGCCTCCTAGATCGGGCCCTCCAACTCTACATATTGGTTTCACATCGTATTCGACTCGTATGCAGAGAGAACTAGTGCTCCGACTGTCTTTAAAGCAAATCTATTCAGAACCTTCCATCAACAACCTCGAAATAAGTCGGCTTATTAAACGTGCCACCGCCTATTAGAACCCAGTGGGCAACCCATCTTATCATTTGCTCCAGCGCGACTGTTGGACGGCCGAACACTCTGCAGCATTTTGAAGCATTGCTTAATAGAGCGGTTCCCATCTCCTCGTTCTTGAAAAAAGGCTTCTTGCCGAAGATGCTGCCAAATTGCTCTGACAACCATCTGACGGAGACAGTTTCAGGCCCACTCACGTTTATTATTTCCGGGGGTGACTCGCAGAGTTTCAGAGAGCGTGCGGCTATGTTGTTAACATCCCCCTGCCAGATAACGTTAACGTAACCCATTCTTAAGTCAATCGGGGAACTGTTAAACACTTTTTGAGCCACATCCAAAAGCACACCGTACCTCAAATCTATCGCATAATTCAACCTTAAGAACAGAGTTTTTAAACCATATTTCTTTGAGAAATACTCAAATATTCTTTCACGCCCCAGGCAGGATTGGGCATACTCGCCTACTGGACTTGGAGGAGTCGACTCGTCCGCGCCTCCGGAATACACTGGGACCAGGGGGTAGACGTTCCCGGTGGAGAACACGACTATCCTGGACCCTCTAAACTTTCTTGAAACTGTCGCGGGTATATGTGTGTTTACTGCCCAGGTTAACGAGCTATCTTCTTCAGTGCCAAACTTCCTGCCGACCATGTATATTACGTTAGAGGATTCCGGCAGCTTCGCCACCTCATCCTCCTCCAACAGGTCACAGGAAACTGTTTCCACGCCAGCTTTCTCCAATTCTTCTCTCAGCCTTAGGTTTGAAAACCTCGATACGCCTATAACCCTCTTTTTCAAGCCGCTCTCGTCCACAGCTTTCTTCACAAGCCTTGCCAGGGTGGGGCCGATTTTTCCTGCGACACCAAGAATCAGAAAATCTCCATCAAGCTCGGAAAGGGCTTCCACGGTTTCAGGCATCGGTCTAGATAATATTTCCTCAAGCTCCTCCTCGCTTTCTATAAGCTCAGGGAGAGGACGGTTAGCCTTAAAACTGTTTATAGTCATCTGCCCAAAGCCTCATCCTACTGCTGAATATAAACAATGTGTTTTCCAAGACTATTGGAAAAGTGGCAAAGCATCTTAAATTCTGGGAAACGGAAGGTTTTTAAAACTTTGAAGCGTCTGCATATAAGTCTTGCCTACTCATGTGGTAAACGTATTGAACAGTCCTTACGCGAAGCTTCATCCAGTACCTATAGAAGAGGTTGAGCTGAAAGACGGCTTCTGGGCGAAACGCATAGAGAAGCTCAGAGACGCGACTATTCTCTCTCAATACGAGCTTCTCGAAAAAACGGGTCGGCTTTCCAACTTTCGAAGGGCAGCTGGGAAGGAGAAGGGTGATTTTCAAGGTTTTTTCTTTAATGATTCGGACGTGTATAAGTGGGTCGAGGCCGTCGGCTTCCTGCTCGCAGCCAAGTTCGACGGGAAGCTCAACAATTTAGTTAAAAAGGTGGTGGAAGATATATGTGCAGCCCAAGATGAGGACGGTTATCTGAACACTTTCTTTTCTTTCGAGAGAAAGGCTCAACGCTGGGCTAATCTGCGAGACATGCATGAGCTCTACTGTGCTGGACATCTGATTCAGGCCGCTATCGCTTTAGGCAGAGCCACAGGCGACCGGAAGCTTCTTAATGCGGCAGTGCGTTTCGCAGACCATATAGTGAGGGTTTTCGGACCGGGTGGAAAACCAGGGGCTCCTGGGCATCCTGAGATAGAGATGGCTCTGGTTGAGCTCTACAGAGAGACCGGCGAATCCAAGTACTTGAATATGGCGAAGATGTTCATAGATAATCGTGGAAAAGGAATTATAGGCGGTGGAGTATACCTGGTAGACCATAAGCCGTTCATGGAGCTCGATGAGATTGTTGGGCATGCTGTTAGGTCCCTATACTTAAACTGTGGCGCAACCGACCTCTACATAGAGACCGGCGACAGGAAGATTTGGAGTGTTTTGGAGAAGCTCTGGGACAGTATGACGAGGTGCAAAATGTATGTTACTGGCGGCGTTGGCTCCCGCTACGATGGAGAAGCCTTCGGCTTCAACTATGAGCTGCCGAATGTTCAAGCCTATGCTGAAACCTGTGCTGCAATAGCAAACTTCATGTGGAACTGGAGAATGTTTCTTGCCAGTGGAGACGCTAAATTCGTTGACGTGATGGAGCTAGTTTTATACAACGGGGTTTTGGCGGGTATTTCGCTTGACGGCAGAGAGTATTTCTACGTGAATCCTCTTGCAGACCGTGGCAACCACCGGCGTAAGAAATGGTTTGAATGCGCATGCTGCCCGCCGAACGTGGCTAGGCTTCTCGCAAGTCTTCCTGGATACTTCTACAGCCTTTCTGAAGACGGTATCTGGATAAACATGTATGATCAGAGTGTTGCCCATCTGAGGTTTAAAGAGAATATTGTAAAGATTGTTCAGAACACCAGTTACCCTTGGGATGGGAAGGTTGAGATAACGCTCGGCTTAGAAAGTGAGGCTGGTTTCTCTGTTAACATTCGCATACCCGGCTGGAGCGGGAAAACAGAGATACGCTTAAACGGCACTAAGGTCGATGAAAATGTTAAGCCAGGGTCCTACTTGAAGCTCAGCAGAACCTGGAGGGACGGTGATAGAATAGAAGCGGCTTTTCAAATGGATGTTAGAAAAGTATCTTGCAACCCGCTTGTCTACGAGAACATCGGGCGAGTGGCTTTAAGCAGGGGCCCCCTAGTATACTGTCTAGAGGGTGTTGACAACGCTGGGTTCGACGTGTGGGATCTTTTAATAGCTGAGGATACTGTGCTCAGGGCGGAGTGGACTCCGTCCCTGCTGGGCGGAATCATGGTCATAAGGGGGGAAGGCCGCGTGGTGGATTCAGACTGGGCGCAGGATTGTCTGTACCGGGTTCACAACCCGAAAGAAAAACGGAAAACCGAGTTTTTGGCGATACCTTACTACGCTTGGGCTAACCGTGAACCAGGTCCCATGAGCGTCTGGATCAGATCAACATCTGAATAAGGAGATTGAGAGAACTATTTGAAGGCTTTAGAGTTCGCTACCCCTTGGTCGCACGCAATACGCGTAACCTTATGGGTGCTGAAGGAGGATATGGGAAAACCAGAAGCTGAAGCCGCTATTTTTCATGTTCTTAACGGATAAAAACCGTTTTCATAGGCTGATCTGTAGGCGGCCATAATGTTTTCAGGAGGAACGTTAGCCTGAATATTGTGAACCTGGTTGAAGACGTATCCGCCGTTTCTCGCGAAAACCAGAATATTCTTTTTCACATGCTCATAAACCTCTTCAGGCTTCCTGACATGAAACACGTTTTGGGTATCAACCCCACCTCCCCAGAAAGTAACCTGGTCTCCAAACTTTTTCTTCAATCTCTCGGGCTCCATGTTTCTCGCCGATATTTGCACCGGGTTTAGTATGTCGACGCCTGCATCTATAAGGTCTGGTATAAGGTCATATATGGAGCCGCAGGAGTGAAGAAATACGAACATTTTCGAATGCTTCTTAACGTATTGAAAGAGCTCGCTGTGATATGGCTTTAACATTTCTCTATAGGTTCTCGGAGAAACCTGAGGACCTGTTTGAACACCAAGATCATCCCCAAAACCTATAATTTGCACACAGTCTTTTAATGCCTCCACATACTTCTTCAAGTTATACGTTAAGACATCCATCATTTTATCCAGAATCTTTGAAGCCATGTTCTTTCTAGAAGACAGGTCTATGAGCCAGTTCGACCATCCCCTTAAACCCTGACCCCATTCATGGAGGCTTCCTGCGCCAAAGAAATGTATTGCAAAACTAGTGTTTCCATAAAGGTACTCTGCTTTTCTCCTCAGATTCGAAACATAATCGTCTCCTATCTTATTGCTTTCCCAATCGTAGTCGTCTAGTGCTTTAAGGCTTTCCGTTTTTTCAAAAGGATGATAGACACTATCAAAGTATAAACCGCCCTTAGGCATTTTAGAAAGTACGGTTCCCTTCCCGTTTCTAACAACCCATCCTCCAGCACTGTCTGGCTTAGGGTCAAACCAGACTGGGATTTCGCACACGCTTCCGTCAGGCAAAAGCCATCTCTTCCATCTCTCGTTTCCCGGCCCACATGGCTCAAGTGTCCTGGTCAGCGAAATCACATCAACTTTGAACGTTTCGATTATTTCCCTTTCTGGCTCTGCTAATTGTTGTCCAACGTCGTAAACCCTCACAACCCCTTTTTCCAACCCAAGGTATTTCTTCAACTTTACATAGGCTATTGCCATTATTCCAGTAGAAGGCATGGAGCCTAAGTCTATCGGAACCCTGTCTGGCTCCTCATGTCTCAACGCTGTTAGAACCCTATTTCTAGAGTCCATGCGGATTCTGGATTTTTCCAGCTAATAAATCTTTTAAAAAGTTTGTTGAGTAGGAAGAAAGCTTAAACGTAATGTTATAGTTAAAACACCTGTTCACAAGTTTCAAACTTAAATCCAAAAGCCTTATATTTTCTCCTAAGGTTTCGAGTTACATGCATCCCGTGGTGGTTGTTGAAGGAAACTGTCTGCCGGAGGTTTGGGAGAAGTCGATAATCGAACTTTGGAATAGGGGTGTACGTATTAGAACCGAATATGGGAACAACAGCAAAGACTGCACGATGCTGATGGTAATAAGAAGGCCTCTGGCAGAGCCGAGAATCCATAAGGCTGGGCTGATGGTTGGCAAACTTTCACAGCTTGAAGAATACGTTCAGGAGGTTTGTGACGGGATACATGATTCCTATGTTGAAAAAGGAATCTGGCCCTATACCTATCATGAACGCTTACGCTCCTACAAATGTTGCAGCGAGACGATCGACCAGGTAGACTACATAGTCAGCAAGCTGTCGAGAACACCGTACTCCAGGAGGGCTCAGGCAATAACCTGGAAACCCTGGGTTGACCCAAGGATTGACGACCCGCCCTGCCTACAGAGACTTTGGCTCAGGGTTTACGGAGACAGGCTCGTCATGGAAACCTGCTGGAGGTCGAGAGACGCTATGAAGGCTGCTTTCATGAATATCTATGCTCTCACGATCCTCCAGAAACGGGTAGCGGAAGAGTTGTCGAAGAAGATGAGTAGAATTATTGTTCCAGGGGAATACGTAGATTTCTCCAACTCTTACCATTTATACGAGACGGATTTTGAAAAAGCAGAGAACATTGTGAAACGCGTCATGGAAGCCGGGTGGGAAACCCGATCCTGGAGCACGGATGAGTTTAAGAGCTTGGTTGAGAGGGAGATCAGGGTTCAGAAATCCTCTGACTAACCTATTTTAGACATAATCTCCAGCAGTCCCTGCATCGTGACATAGGAGGCAGCGTAGGCACCGGAGCTGAACTCTTTTCCACCCGGAGTCCTGAGCAGGGGTTCCCTGAGCCCCCTCATAATTCTCCAATGGGTCTCCAACGAAACATAGCCCTCATATCCCATCTCCTTAAACGCTTTCAGGTTTTCCTCTATTTTAGCCTGGCCCTCCCCGATCTTTAGAAACCTGACTTCGGAGCCTTCCCTCACCCCGTCCTTAACGTGCACATGCCTGATGAACTTCTTCACATAGTTAAACCCGGTTGGATATGGCTCCTCACCCTCCTCATCCATCAGCTCGTTACCGGGGTCCCAGAGCGCCTTGACAGACCTTGCTCCCAGTGAGTTGATGAAGTCAGCCAGCGTCCTCCCGTTACCGACGAAGGTTGAAGGCTCGTTCTCAACAACTATCGTAACACCATGCCCCTCAGCCATTTCAACTATACTTCCAAATTTCTCGACTATCCTCTTCTTGTAATCCTCATACCTCCCCTTCTTCCAGAATGTGAAAGCCCTGACAAGCTTGGTGTCTACGTGGCCTGCAAGTTCCAGGGCGCTCCTAAATGTTTCCAAGTGCTTTTCATACTCCTCAGCTGAATCAATATCGCATTTGAATGTTGGAGACGCGATTGCACAAACCTTTAAACCATTATCCTTAAGAAACCTTTTCAATACGTCCTTCTCGCTGAGTATTTCGGGTAAACCCTTATCCAGTATTGTCCTAATCTCTATGGCGTCTATGTTGAAGCTGCTTGCAAATTCTCTCACCTCATTCAGGTCTTGCGAAACCTCGTCCGTTATGAAGGATGGTTTAAACCTAATATTCAACTCTTGGTCAACCTCATTACTCCACGAGTGGGAGGGTTACTTTACTCCCGGTTCGATGAGCCCTGTAGATGGCGAGAACGATCTCCAGCGACTTCCTAGCTTCCTCACCTGGGATAGCGGGTGGTTTATCCTCCCGTATTGACTCAATAAAGTCTCTAATAGTCTCATCGTGCCCTATGAATGGGGTTACTGTCTCCTTTCTTTCCTCCACGCCTTCTTTCCTCACTATTGTCCCGCTTCCCTCACCCCATTCTTTCACAACTGTTTTATCGCTACCTATAACGACTGATTTTTTGCTGCCGTAGATGGCGACCCAATCCTCCTGAGGCTGAAGGTCGACGCTTCCCAGTATAAAGCCTACTGCACCACTCTTAAACTTCAAGATTGAAACCGCGATGTCCTCGGCTTCAATGTCGTGCATTCTAGTTTCATATATCCCGTAAAGGTATTCCACTGACCCCATGATCCATTGCAGCATATCGACCAGATGAATCGTCTGATTGATTAAAGCCCCCCCGCCTTCAGTAGACCATTTCCCACGCCAAGACTTCGCGACTTCATCCGCATGATAATAGGTCTTATCTTCTCGGTACCATTTCACAACAGCCTCCCCGTATATTGGGATTCCAAAATCTCCTTTTTCAAAGTCTTTCTTAACTCTTTGAACGTCTGGGGAAAAACGGTTTTGAAAAACAACTGCAAGTTTTACCCTGTTTTTCCTGCAGGCTTCAATCATTTCGTCAGCCTGTTTCAAGGATATTGCTATAGGTTTCTCGCAGAGAACATGCTTCCCATATTCCGCAGCCTTCACAGTAATTTCAGAATGTAGGTGATGAGGCACACAGACGCTTACTGCGTCGACATTCCCGTCTTTCAACAGGTCTTCATAGTTTCCATAAATCTTCACATGGGGAAGACGGTATTTCTCAGCCAGAGCCTCTGCCCTTTCAACCCTGTTGTCAGAGAGAGCAACCACCTCAGCCATGCCAGACTTCAAATATCCTGAAACATGAGAAGCCGCGATTATACCGCACCCAATTATTCCCACTCTTATTCTTCTTTCACTCATCCTGCGTCGCTGCGGATTGGATTAAAGCAGTATATAAATGATTTGATTAGAAAACGCTCATAATATTTATAAGCCCACTATCTTTCAAGAAGAAATATGGATAAAGAAAAAAGATGCGCCAAGATTTTTGAAGAGGTTGCCAATATTCCACTGGTAGATATTCATACGCATCTGGATCCCGGGAGACTGAAAGCCAAGGATTTATCTGAAATAGTTCTATACCATTATATTGCTACCGAGCTGGCTTCCTCAGGAATGCCTAGAGAAATACTCGATCTACAGGATCCTGATGAGAGAGTTAGAAGAATCATCCCCTTTCTGAAAAACGTGAGAAACACGTCGACTTTCTGGACTTTAAGAAGAGTTTTAAGCCTATTTAATTTCAACGAGGAGTTGACCGAGAAAAGTTTCCCCTTGCTTCTAGCCAAATTCATGGATTTTGAAAAAAACTTCGACGGCATTGGTTTTTTGAAAGAAAGGGTTAAGGTTAAGAAAGTGTTTCTCACGCTACAATTTACGGATACCGGTTTAACTTTCGACACTTCTTTCTTCACTGGTTCTCTACGGCTTGAAAGAATATCGAAGGAAATCTCGCAGGAATCCTTTAGAATGCTTGAAGACATATTGTCGCTGAAAGTAAACAATGCTAGGAGAATGAGGGATGCTATAGCAGAAGTGTTCGACAAGTTTAAGAGCCGTATTTCAACGATCACTATAAGCCTGAACCCTAGTGAACACATCATTATTGATCCTGGAGAAGGGCTTGTCGAGGATGCAATCCGGAGGGTGGAAGCCGGAGGAATGATGACCATGGAAGAGAAAAATGTGTTGCTATCCTTTGTGGTGAACGAGTTCCTCAAGTTGATTAAGGATGGAGAGATTGTTTTTCAATTGATGCTGGGTGTTGAAAGACCTGTTGTCGGAGCCTCACCACCAGACTACGCGATAGTCGCCAATGAGCCTGGTCAGCTGCTCTCGATCTGCCCATTGTTCCACAAGTATAAGGAGGTTAACTTCGACCTAATATCGGCAAGCAGGATGCAGACTCATGAACTTGACGTTATTGCGAAGAACTATAGGAATGTTTACGTCTCAGGCTTCTGGTGGTATTCGTACTATCCTTCCATTATGATGGAGAGAACGGTTGAGAAACTTCAAATGCTGCCGGTGAACAAGTGGTGCGCGTTCTTCAGCGACGCTCATGTTCCAGAATGGGTTTTCGGAAAGGAGCAGCTTGTTAGACACCAGCTCGCCCACACTCTAAACGATTTAGTTGAAAAAGACTATTTGAACGTGGAGCTTGCGCTTGAAGCTGCAAGAAACCTACTTTACGAGAACGCGTTGAACATCTATCATCTAAAGTAACCAGTTTTGAAAGCCGCTATACTGACGGTTTAAGCCTTTTTATATGGCCTTTTCCAACGCCTCTGACGGCACACCCGTTCTTCAAGTATTCAATTATCTTATTATCGTCGATTATGTTGAAAGCATCCACGACTGCTGGAGCACCCCCGTTCATCCTCAGAACCTGCTTAGGCTCCAGCTGAAGGTAATCATTGTGCCTAACAGCGAAGACTATTGCGTCAGCACCCTTGACTACCTTATCAAGGTCCTGCTCAACCCTCAGATTCTTCAAGCCCTCCTGGTTCCTGAATTGCTTTGCAAGCGAGAACTCGTCTTCATCCTGCTGGGTGAACTCCGGCCAGAACTTCACATAGGGATCGTGAACCCTTACTTCGGCACCCATTTCCTTAAGCCTTCTTATCAGGATCTCTGAAGGCGAGTGACGAGTATCACCTATGTCAGCAAGGTAAGAGGCCCCGAGAACCGCTACTGTTGAACCCTTAATATCCATTCCACCCTCCTTAAGAGCATCCGCAACCAGGTCGGCGGTATGAAGCGGCATTTTATCGTTTATGTTTATCGCCTCAATAGTGTAGGGCACGCCATCGCCGCACCCGAATATTTCCTTGAAAGCCCAGTTAGCCAGCACACTGTCCTTCGTTAAACAGTACCCGCCTACGCCCAGCCCAGGGTTCATAATGTTGCTGTGGGTTGGGCGAACCCTAATCCCTGGGAGAACCTTCCAAAGGTCTATCCCTATTTCCTCAGCCCTAAGCGTCCAATCGTATATGAAAGCTATATTCACAGCCCTGTAAGAGTTCTCCAGTACTTTCGCGACTTCAGAGGCAGTTGTATTTTCAGCCTCGTAGAGGGGATAGGTGATCACTCGTGATAAGAATCTTCTCGCAAGCTCAGCACTCTCCCTGTCTATTCCAGCCCAGGTTCTCCAAAAGTCCCTTATCGAGCTGACGTATTTCCTACCGGGCATGACCCTCTCATAGGAATGAGCCAGATGCGGTGGTTTAGTTATGCCCCTTTTCTCCCTCTCCTCCCTCAGAATGGGGAGGACGATTCTCTCACAGGTTCCTGGGGGCACGGTGGTTTCAACCAGAACTAGAGCATCCTCCCTCATGTATTTCCCTATTGTTCTGCAGCCGGTTTTGAAAGCATCCAGCTCAACGTATCCTGCTTCAGCCTTTCCGAAAACAGGCTTTGCAGCGTCCAGCTGTATGTCGACAACGATTATGTCGGCAAGGCCCAGCGACTCCTCGCAGCAAGTAGCCATCAGGGTCTTCTTTTCAAGAACAGTCCTCCTAAATATTTCAGGTATCTCAGGATCCTCTGCACTCATGGGAGGCTTCCCCGAGTTTATGTAGGGAATCTTCCAGTAGGATCGTTTAGAAGGCCTCTGGTAACCGAGCACAAAGTATTGAGAACCCTTCGCGTCCGCGACGACTGCAGCCATGACTGCTCCGACGAAACCCAGCCCCATGACTGTAACTATCTCTCTCCCCTTAGCCCGCTGGTCCTCAACAATCCTACTTATGCTTGCAAGCTCAGCCTTCAACTCCTCCCTAGTCGGAATCCTATATTTAATTCCGTCCGGCGAAACAGAGTATTCTGACATTTCTAATCTTCAGGATGCTACTCGCCGTGTTTAAAGATTATTAAGCTTTTCCATTCACTCCCCAGTGATTTCCACCCTTCATCAATAACCATGTCGCTAAGGCTCTCCCTGTCGATTATCGTCCTTTTCACAAGCGAGCTATTAACCAAGCATCTTTTCAGGATACTGTTCCACACTATAGCACCCCTCTCGATCCTGCTTCCTTCTACCATCGAATTGTGTATGACACACCAGGGCTTGACGTGAACCTCTCCTCTGAAAACGATTTCTCCACTCAGAAAGGAATTGACACCAACATAGAAGCGGACATCATCATACTCGTCTAACCCAGGTATCTCGCTGAACGCTAGAGACCTTAGCTGCCTCGTGAACTTCTTGTCGAACTTCTTTAAGCCCCCCTCTTTTTCAGCAACCCTCATCATATCATGCAGAAAACGCTTCACCCTGATCTCCACGTATATTCTTGCACCTAGGTCAACAGTAACCCCGAAAATCTTCTCGAGCGCTTCCAAGGAAGGCCCCTCTAACACTTCCAAGCCTACGTGTTCCAGCTCCGGAGCTTCCTTTACCGTCGTGTAGGATTCACCGTCTTTCGAGCTGACCACCATATTCCTCAGAAGCCTGAAGGCTCCAACTTCAGCCTGAAAGATGTCGCACCTCTCCACCACGGCTTTCTCCCCAACAGTTGAGCCAACTATAACGGAATCAATTATCCTAGTGTTTTTCCCAATGCTGACAACACGTGAGGGTGGCGCAATAATGAAAGAATTACTTATGCGAGAGCCCTCACCTATAGTAACGCTCCCCCTTATGTCAACCCTGCCCGAGAAAACAGTTCCCCATCCTATCCTACTGGCGTCAAAATCCTCGCTGACAGTTATTACAGCCTCACCCTCTATAACACACCCTTTTTCCGCAAGCATGCCGGCCAGTCTCCTAGACTGGAGCATCGCCCCAACCCTGGCCTCACTCCTATAATCGTACCCCTCACCAACACCCTCTTCACCCTTAAGCAAATATATGTTAACCCTCTCCCCCTTGGAAACAGCCTCCTTAGAGACCTCCGGTAGGAAGTACTCGCCTCCGGCGTGTCTCTCTAAAACGTATACTCCGGGTGAGCTTGGACCAATCCTCTTGCACTCACTTATTGAGAGCAGCTCCTCCTTGGATAACCCGTGTCTCTTCTCACCGGGTTTCAGCGAAAAAATCTCGGGGTTCGGCACCACAACCTCTGAACCCATTCTTAAAACCCGCCCATAGTTGGGTGCGTCAACATCCCTTACCACGTTAAGATAAACCTCGGCGTTCATCACCATTAGCCCCGTGTTCCTCTCCCTTATCGCATTAAGATAGTCTGTTGAAACCTTGAAGTCAAGGAGGTTCACCTCCAGAGAACCAATGCTCCTCCTCTGCTCTGCAGTAACCCCGATTTCATCCTGCTCCTTTATATCCAAGAACTCATCTGACATAGGGTCGAAAAGCAGGGCCTTCCCATCTAGCTTAACCCGTCTCTGTTCCAGCTGTTTTCTTGAAACAACTATCTTTCCCTCTGGAAGAGCCTCCCTTATAGGATGGTATATGCATATCTTGTCGCCAGCCTTATCAACATCCTGCTTCCTGAGGAATATGTATGACACCCATTCGCCATATTTCCCCGTATCCGCCTCTGGAAGCCTAACCGCGATTAGCTCTCCGCTTTTAAGCATCCTGTTTATCTCAAGCGATTTTTTATCATTAACATCCTTCTCTTCCACCATGCCTAAAACCCTCTTCGGGCATCTGACTATTCTCCCATACATGAATGGATCACCCCTGTCACAAGTGACTATAGTGATCTTCGCGCCCGAAGACACGTGGCTCCTTATAATGTTCCTTATTTCTTCGGGAGGAACAGTCGGCACATCTCCATAGTAGATGAAAACGTGTTTAGCCCCGCTTTCCCTAACCAGCTTCTTACCCTCCACGCTTGTCGCAGCAGCACCGGTACCCTTGTCGCCAGGATTGTCGAAAAAAATCTCGATGTCCTTCCATTTCGAAACCACGGCTTTCAGATCCATCAGTGCCTTGAGGTCTATAAGGTCCCTTTCATCCTTACACTCCTCAATGCTTCTCCCCACTCTTCTGCCGACTGAAAGAAGAATAGACTTAACTAGGCCGGACTGCATTATGGTGCTGAATATAGTGTCCAAATATGTTTTCCTCCAGAAGAGGTCTCTCATTGCAGGCTTCGAAATAGTGTCAGTATACGGGTCTAACCTGGTCCAGAGCGGCGTAGACCTGAAGCCTGAGCCGCCGGCGGGAACAATTGCAACAGTGCTTTCCCTAGTCTTTTCCTCAGACCCCCTCCCCATGCTGAACCCGAGAAGGAAGAGCTTTTTTAAAGTTTGAGCATTAGGTTTTCAAATTAGACAAGCACCCTCAACAGGGCTGACAAGCATGATACCGCTTTTCGGCTTGCTCTCATCACAGTAATACTCTTTCTCCAGCCTATCTACAACTTTATTCACCGCCTTCTTATCCACGAGGATCTCGACGCAACCCCCTAGGCCAGCACCCACTATAGACGCCCCAACGGTACCCGGGACTTTTAGTGCAGCGTCAACAAGGAAATCAGTCTCCTCAGTTCCACAACCATAGTAGCCCGACTGAAACTCCAGCCTGGTCTCGCCTTCAGAACGGGTAAGATCCTCCAAGTATTCATCCGTCACCCTAGTGCGCCATTTCACGCCCGATTTAACCACCCTATCCCCGTCGTGAGAAATATTCATCAGCCTTCCGAAAAGCTCCACATTCCCAGGTAGAATCCATCGGGTTTTCCTGCTTCGCTCACACTCGGAAATCCCGAATAGGCATACTCCCCTCAAGTCATATCCGGCCCTCGGCTCCTCATGCTCTTTAAACATCTTATTCAACCATTCCTCTTTCTCCGGCATGAGGCTCATAAGCTCACTCCTGCCTATTCTTTCAGGCAGGGATTTGATCATCCGGTATATTTCAATAGTCTCGAAATTCTCAGGGTTAATATCTCTTAAATACTCGAACCCCTTTAGCCTCGGGTTAAACTTCTTCATGAGTTCAAACCCGAACTCATACGTAGAAACCTTCTCGTTGAAAATACTCCTGGCCGCCGTCATCTTGCTTGCTGCAACGAAGGAGTTGCAAAGGATAATGCTGACTCCGGTTGGGAATGGTATGTAGGATATTTGGAATGGGAAGAAGCCTATGTGGCTTATGAAGCCTCTTTTCGAGAAAAGCATTGCTGCCTGATCCCCCCATCCACCCCTGGTTCCAACGTACCATTCCCCGATGCCCGTGTATTCAACCATCTTCTCCCTAGGGATTTCAAGACCATTCAGGTTTGAAACCATCAGGTACGTGGCAACGACTAACGCTGAAGATGAGGAAAGCCCTGCAGACCTAGGTATGTCTCCATAGCAGACAATGTTCGCACCAAGCAGCCTTTTCCTATACGAACCGTTATTCATGTAAACGTTTTGCAGGTAGCATACCGCCTTAACATAGTTAACCCAGGATTTCCTCTCCTTCTCACGTTTCCTCTCGATGTTTTCCTGAGTCCACCTTCTCCATTCATCTACAGTAGATATTTTCCTGCCGGGTAGTTCTTCTCCGATTCCAAACTTTCCGGATTCAAACCTCTCCTCCGCATTATAAATCTCAATATAGGAGTCCCCTCTTCCCTCAGCAACCATTATGATTTCCCTCGGGATCACTATTGGATTTACGAATCCCCCTCTATGATCCACATGCCTACCCATCAGGTTCACCCTGCCTGGAGCCCTGACGATGATCACGTTTCTTTCGAAACCGTATGTTTCCCCAAATATTTTCAGAACCTTCAGAATCGCCTTCCTCCTATCTTCAACGAAATCCAGCCCATATATTTCAGCCAGCCTACTCGCCCCAAGACCGGAGTTGATGAAATCGATCCATGAGGAAACAGTTCTCATCATTTTGCTTAGAAACAGTCTTCAGAATTCTTATTTAAGCGTTGAACAAATGGTTCTCGAACTCTTAAATATCCGTTTAGGGTCATGAAAGACATGCCGGTCAGAGTAGCTGTCTACGGGTTGGGCCCAATAGGAACCCTTATAGCCAGAAAAGCTCTCGAGAAGAAAAGTCTTGAACTGGTGGCTGCTTTCGAGATTGATCCTTCTAAAATAGGTAGGGATGTTGGTGAATTGATTGGTATTGGCGAGAGGATCGGTGTAATTGTTTCAAGGGAGTCTGAAGCAACTGGGGTCCTGAGAAGAAACGGGGCTGATGTTGTCCTTCACGCAACCTCCTCCTATTTGGACAAAATCTATCCGCAGATCATTAAGTGTGTTGAAGCCGGGACGGATTTAATCTCGACTTCAGAGACACTGGTCAACCCCTGGTATCGTTACCCTCAGCTATCCTTAGAAATAGACAGGATGGCTAGGGAAAACAACGTTTCAATCATAGGTGCTGGCGTAAACCCTGGGTTTGTTTTCGACGTTCTACCCATACTCATGACACTGGTCTGCACAAGAATAGACTGTTTAAAAGCCACAAGATCTTTAGACGCAGGAAAAAGAAGGCTTTCCTTCCAGAAGAAATACGGGCTTGCCTTAAGCGTCGAGGAATTCACAAGTAGAATGGAGAGCGGCGAGATAACCGCACACATAGGGTACGGGGAATCCCTTAGCCTAATCGCATCCGCCCTCGGAGTAAACCTGACTAGAATAGTTGAAAAACAGGAGCCGATAGTCTCGATGAAACGGGTGAGAACGCAATACTTTGAAATAATGCCTGGAAGAGTCTCCGGAGTGCACGGCTACGGAATTGGCTATTTCGGGGAGAAAGAGTTCGTCCGAGTCGAGCTTCTAGCTGAAGCCGGCAGAGAAGAGTTTGAAGAAGTAATCATTGAAGGAGAGCCGTCTGTGAAGTGGAGGAGTACCGGTATTGCCGGTGACACTGCTACTGCTGCGGTAGTAGTCAACCTTATCCCTAAAATTTTAGAGGCAAGGTCAGGCTTGCTCAGAATAACAGATATCCCACTTCCCTCGGCTTTCTTAGATTTAAAAGGCGATTGACCGTTTGGGATCAGGGAAGATGGGCTACTGGGAAAGAACGAGAAAATCCAGAGAGCTTTTTGAAAAAGCAAAGAAGCATATTCCAGGTGGGTCGGCCTACTCCATAAGGTATTTTGAGCCATATCCTTTTTACGTCAGCCGGGCTGAAGGCAGCAGGATTTGGGATGTCGACGGCAACGAGTACATTGATTTTTGGATGGTTCATTTTGCAGCTGTACTCGGACACGGTTATAAACCGATAATTGACGCTGTTAGGGAGCAGCTTGACTATGGGGCACACTTCGGATGGTGCAATGAATGGGAGGTGAAGTGGGCTGAAGCAGTGTGCAGATGGTTCAACGTGGATATGGCTAAGCCGGCGAACAGTGGGACGGAGGCAAACATGTATGCCGTCAGGCTTGCGAGAGCCTACACGGGAAGGAGGAAAATCGGGAAGATGGAGGGGGGATGGCACGGAGGATACGACGGACTACACAAGGCGGTTAACTATCCCTACGATAAACCATCCTCTTTAGGCTTAAACAGCGTTGAAAACATTGTTCCGCTTCCATTCAACGATCTTAAGGCAACAATAAGAATAGCTGAGAAAGAGGATCTGGCTGGCGTAATCATAGAGCCGGTTCTCGGATCGGCAGGAGTTATTCCGGCGAGCGAAGAATACTTGAAGGGCCTCAGGGAATTCTGCGACAGAAGGAGCATAGTGTTAATATTCGACGAGGTCATTACCGGATTTAGGCATCCCGGAGGTATGCAGAATTATTTCAAAGTTAAGCCGGACATAATAACCATGGGTAAAACGGCTGGTGGGCAGTATTTCGCTGGAGCGGGAGGGATATGTGGAGCCAGAGAGATAATGGGTTTACTCGACCAGATTAATAGGCCAGAGTTTTGGAGCCGATCATTCCACGGGGGAACGTATGTCGGCAACGCCTTGACGATGCGCGCCGGATACGTTACAATAAGCGAACTTGAGAGGAGGAGTGAGGAGATATATCCTTACATTAATTCTCTTGGAGAATACGGGAGGAAAAGGATTATAGAGGTTCTTGAGGAAACCGGGTTTGAAGCATACGTTACTGGATTACTGTCCATGTTCGGGCTGCATTTTACAAAAGAGAAGCCTGTTAACGGGTTGACAGCGGAGAGAACTAAAAACAGGGAACTAGGTAGAAAATTGTTCTACCATATGCTGCAGAAGGGAATAGCGTACCAAAGACCTGAGACCCCGCATTTCGCTGTCTCCACTGCTCATACGAAGGACGAGTTGGAAAGACTCGCGAAGGAGGTGGAGAACTTTATTAGAAAATCAAATGGAAAAGAAGTGTTATAGTTAGGCTGCTGGAGGCTGAAGCAGCCTAGATCACCAATTGTTGCCGCCAGCCTACTCTTGTACTCGGCTAAATGGGCTTGAGAAGCATCTTCAATCAAATAAAGCCCATGCTCCCTGCGGATTTTCACGAGCGGATACATGTGGCTACATTGTCCGAAAAGATGTATTGTGATTACTGCAGCAGTCCTGTCGGTTTTTTCTCGACATCTTGGATCCCGCCTATAGGTCTCCGGGTCGATGTCGGTGAAGACGGGGATGCAGTTTTGCCAGAGTATTGGGACTATGCCCCATATGTCGCTTATAGGGCCAGTTAAGATCTCGGAGCAGGGGTTCAGGGTTAATCGCCCCTAAAGCAACGTGAATCGAGGTTGTTCCAGAAGTTGAGGCAAACCCGTGTTTAGCCCTGTAGAGCTTTGCAAACTCTTTTTCGAAGGCCAAAACCTTTGTCCCGCCCACCCTGGTTAAATTACCGGTTCGGATGATGTCTATAAGCTCCTTCGTCTCCTCGCTCCCTATATCTCTCCTGCTCGGAAGCTCTTTCAACCTAGTTCTTGGATCCCCATTAATGGCTTACTCTTCCAGCTCTACATTGTTTCGGCTTTTTCGGTTCTGTTAAAGGTTGTGCAGGCCTATTGGAAGCTTTCAAAAAATATATATGTAGGTGCCTAATGCCGTTTTTTGAAATGATTCTGTCGTCGCGTGAGAGAGTGTTGATGGCGCTTAAACATAAAGAAGCTGACAGGATACCTATACAAGACAGTCCTTGGGGCGCTACGGTGGACAGGTGGAGGAGTGAAGGCCTTCCTTCAGGTATTTCACCTGCAGACTACTTTGGCTACGAGCTGGCTGGATTCTCAGCCGACACGTCGCCACAGTTTCCTGTGGAAGTTATAAGGGAAGATGAAGAGTATATTGTTGAAAGAGACTCTTATGGGGGTGTTAGGAGAAACCATAGGGACAGGTCAACCACGCCAGAGATAATAGATTACCCGTGTAAGAGTAGAGGCGACTGGGAGAAGCTTAAGCCCCGGCTTCAGCCGAGCGACTGGAGGGTTGACTGGGTTTCAACTTTAAACGGTTACCACTACGAGAGGAGCCGCGGCAGGTTTATAACCTACAACGCGGCTGTAGGATATGATAAGATTCAGAGCTATGTTGCTTCTCAGAGACTTATGAAGGCGGTTATATTGGAGCCGGACTGGGTGATTGACATGTATTGGACTGATGCTAGGCTTGCAATGGAAATGTGCGACCGCATGATGAGAGCAGGCTTAAAATTTGACGGAGCATTCCTATTTTGCGACCTAGGTTACAAGAATGGCTTATTCTTCTCACCGAAACATTACGAGCAGCAACTTCATCCTGTTTTTAAAGAGCTCTGCAGGTTTTTCCGCAACAGAGACATGCCGGTTCTACTTCACAGTTGCGGAAGAGTAAAGGATCTAATACCTTTTTTCATCGAGGAGGGCATTGACTGCTTACAGCCACTTGAAGTCAAGGCGGGTATGGATCTGGTGGAGCTTAAGGACCGTTACGGCGACAAGCTTTGCTTCATGGGCGGAATAGACGTTAGATTGATGGCTCTAGACAACCCTGCCCCCTTGGAAGAAGAGATAAAGCAGAAGATATCTTTTGCAAAGCAGGGTGGAGGATACATTTATCATTCTGACCACTCGATACCGAAAGACGTGAGCTTCGCAAACTATAAGCGAGTTATTGAGCTAGTCAGAAAATACGGGGCATATACGTAAAACGCGGTCGCCTCACATACCCGATATGGCCGGCAGGCTTCCCCTCATCCACGGATTGTTGCTTGCATCCTCAAGAATGTCTCGGTAAAGCTCAACGGTTCTCTCAGCAATAGATCGCCAGTTATATAGCCTTGAAACTTTTTTAAATGCATTCTGCTTTAGATGCTCCGCCAAATCAGGATTATTTAAAAGGCTAG
>JAWCMB010000006.1:17904-52599 GCA_038850115.1 Thermoproteota archaeon | reverse complement strand
CGACAAGAGGTGGAACCAGAGATACGTGGGGCTGGAAGCATACATGATAGAGGAAGGAAAGATAACTAAGCCTGTGAGAAACCCTGTGATAGAGATAACTACTGAGAAGCTTTTCTCAAGCGTGGACGCGGTTGGGAAGGATTTGGATTTCGTCGCGGCGACTTGCGGCAAGGGAGACCCTATGCAGGGCATGCCAGTATACATGGGCGGGCCGAGTCTCAGGATGAGAAACATCATGATCAGGGGGGTTGGTTGAGAAATGGTTGAGCTGCACGAGAAGGTTTTGAAAATGCTTTCTGACAGGGGTGTCGACGAGGCAATAGTGATCCTGTACGAGGCTGAGGAAAGCTCCGTGAGATATGCTAACAACGAGCCTACCGTGGCTCTTTCAGAGAACATCAGCACCCTGACGATATACAGCAGCATTAAAGAGAGGTGTTTCATAGGGAGTTTTGAAAACGTTTCTGAGGGTTTTCTGGAGAAGATCGTCGACGACGTCGTAACCCTTACTAAAAACACTCCCCCAACACCTTTCTACGCTCCTCTTCCAAGAGGAGTCTTCAACTTCAGGGTTGGGAAGAGGGTGGAGAGGAGGATTAGACAGCTTGACGAGCAGCTGGTCTCCCATGTCTCTGAAGCAGTTAAGGCGAGCAGGGAGGCCGGTGCGGAGAGAAGCGCGGGAATCCTTTACTCGAGCCACATGGTTGAGAAACTCGCATCCTCAACAGGCTTAAGCCTCCAAGAAGAGTCCGCATCCCTAACGCTCAACCACCGTGCGTTCGCCAGCCCGGAGGCGACGGGGCAATGGGTCTCCTGCTCAACAAGCCTAGAAGGCTTCAACCCTTATGAAGCAGGCAGGAAGGCGGGGGAAATAGCTGTGATGAGCCTCAACCCGGTTCTCATCGAGGAGGGGGTTTACGATGTTTACATGGGACCCCTAATATTTGCAAACATGATGAGCGAGGTCGCGGGCTTCGCCTCAGGCTTCCTCGTCCAGATAGAAATGAGCTTCATGACGGGCAAGATTAGCGAGAAAATCGGCTCTGAGAAATTAACTATCTACGACGACCCCACGATGCCAGGCGGGCTTGGTGAAAAGATTTTCGATGACGAAGGCATACCGACGCAGAAAACAGTCATAATTGAAAATGGTGTTCTCAGAAACTACATGCACAACAGCAGGACGGCAAAGATCGCTGGAGCATCGTCAACCGGAAACGCTGGAATAATAAGACCCCACCCGTGGAATATCGTGGTTGAACCCGGAAACACTAAAGAGGAAGACATGCTGCAGAAACTGGGAAAAGGACTCTACCTCACAAATTCGTGGTACCAGAGGTATCAAAACTACAGGGCTGGGGACTTTTCGACTATTGTGCGGGACGGGGCGTGGTACGTAGAAGATGGGAAGATTAAGCACCCGGTTAAGGGGCTTCGAATAAGCGACAATCTACAAAGAATCGTCTTGAACATTGAGGAACTCTCTGACAAGCTCTACGGGATCGTATGGTGGGAAGTGAGCACGCCTACATATGTTCCAACGGCAATCATCAGGAATGTTAAAATAACTAAGGCCTTCGGCTATTAGTCTATATCAAGCCAGCGATTATCGCGACACCTACTATTAAGAGCATGACTCCTGCTAGAAGCCTCATGTATCTCCTCTTCTCAATCCTCCAGGCATCAATCTCAACCACGCTTCTGCCAAAGTATACTATTAGGAGTATTGCTACGAGTGGTAGGATGAATATCAGGTTATAAAGGAGGAGTAGGAGGAATACTTCAAGCGTCAAGCCTATTTTCGAAAGCAGGTAGAGTATGGTTATGTATATTCCGCCTGTGCAGGGGAGTTCAACCATTGAGACAACCATGCCAATCAGGAACCCTGCGCCAACGCTCATGGTTTCCGAATACTTGCCTAGGATGCGGCTTAGGATCCCGGGCTGCTCAAGGCTAAATCCCCTCCCATAATAGAGGAACTCTTTAAACTCTAAAATGCTGAACAGGATGGCTGCCGAGCCAACAATATAGCGTAGCAAGCCTCTGAACGAGGCTGTACTGATTACGTACAGCAGGCCTACTCCCGCGCTCAGGTAGGACACCATAACGCCGGTAATGAAGGCTCCACACGTAATTAACATTCTTCTTGATGGGCCTGCTTGGAGAGAGTACGTGATGAGTAGAACTATCGTTGCAAATGCACAAGGGTTCAAAGAGTCTACGAAGGCTGCAATAATCGTGCTGACTAGGGAAGGTAGAGGTGCGGTGTGCTGATATTCAGTGAAACTCCTAATTATTTCTCCAGCCTTATCACGGTATTCTCGACCACCGCTGTATTCGATTATTGTTTCCTCAATAGTTTTGGTGATCTCTTCTTCTCCTATCAGGCATGTGTCCCCTATGAAGACCGTCGGGACCTCGCGAAACTCCTCAGCTATGTTGAAACCTTCAGCGAGAGCCACGAATAGCTCTATACTCGTATCGTTGTCGGAAATGTCGAACCTCTTGAAAGCCACATCCGGATAACTTGCCTTAATTCTGCTGATATAATCTTCAACCCTCGCACAATGCTCACAACCCTCCGCGACGAAGTAGTAAACAGTTATAGCCTGAGACTGAGCAACAGTAACAATAAGAGGGGTAACAAGTATAAGAACAGTTAAAGCAAGGATAAGAGGTCCCGGAAAAATGTTGAAGGATAATTGTGCCAACTCTAAGACCCTTATTTCAACAGGAATGCTTTGGTAGCGTTCAGGTTCAAGCCACCGTATTTGATTACGCATGTTAAATTGTTTAACCCACTCTCAACCCCATAGCACGGTGAGCACGGAATATCTATGTTGAAAGATTTTGAATTAAAACCTCTTGCAACAAGAATGTTCAAAACACCAGTAGGGTAAATCCATTTATTGTTCACAACATATCCTCTGTAACGACTTTTAAAGCCGAATATGGTGATATTGACGTAACCCAGATCCTTATTGCTAAGGACGATGACTGTAAAGTTAACCGCGCCTACAGATAAGAGATATTCGTCTCTATCCGTAAAAACTGAGAGAACCAGCGTCAGGTTGTCTTTAAAATAGCTGGTAGCATATGAATTAAGCTTGGAAAGATAGCTATTGGCTTCCTCAATAGTCTCCAGAATTTCTAGGCACGTTTCAGCCAAGCTCTGGTCCAAGAGCCAATACGAGAAGAATTCTAAAACACTTTGATTATAACTGTTAACGTTAGCCATGTAACTATACCTATCGTCGAAGAGAAGAGCAGCATTGTAATCAGTTGTGTTGGCATGCTTCATCAGGGAATGAATTCTTTCGAACCTCCGCTGCTCACGTAAATACTGGTCATAATCTAAACTATTGTTTAGTAGCCAGTGTGAGAAGAAGTCTAGGACGCTCTGATTATATTTTCCATGAGAAGCTAGGTAACCGTATTTTTCGTCGAACAGGGATGCCTTATCGTAGTCAGTCGTGTTAGCGTATTTCATGAGTGAAGAAATCCTCTCTGACCGTAAACGCTGCTCAACATAGTATTGATAACCGAAATAGCCTGCAATAATCAATATGATTACAATTGCCAGCGTGATTCCGGTTCCATGCTGCATTCCTTTCCTAAACCTCTTCTGCAGAATTATAAACTTTTCAACATCCTAAACCGGCTGCGGCGCACGCTAACTAGGAACCTTTTGGAATTAAAGTAGAACAGTCTAAATTATAAGCAGTTTACAAAAATACACTGAGATTGGATGGGTGCGATATGTTTAAATAGTGGTTGGATAAATTATCCAAGTTGCGTTGACCTACATATCGTCAAGACTCTTAGCTAAGAGAGTTGCCTCAATGGCCGTATTGGCAGCTCTAGCCATCTCCTCGAACTATGTTCTGATAGGGTTACCCAATGTTAAGCTTATGGATGCTATAGTTTTCGCGTCAAGCATGGCCATGGGTTTAAAGTTTGGAGCAGGGCTCGCAGTACTTATCTGGATTGTCTACGGAACCCTGAATCCCTATGGGCTTAATCTGCCTACGCTAATAGTAGTAATGTTCAGCGAAACGATTTATGTTCTTTTCTCCAGAGTAGCATTAAGATTAAGAGCAGGTTTGGATGAAGCAAGGGCTTATGATTCTCTGATGCTCGGATCAATAGGATTATTCTCAACCTTGATTTATGACCTTGTGACGAATGCTTTCACTGGATTACTATTCTACGGATCAGTTTTAACAGGTTTGCTTACGATGAACTTCCCTATTCCAATGGGTATAATTCACCAGGCTTCTAACGCGTTATTCTTCCCACTGGCTGTACCAATCATGTATAAAACGATGAGGGGGGGAATTGCTGCAGATCTTGAAAAGAATGCTTCAGCAAAGACTCTGGAAAAGAAGAATGCTTCGCGGTACAAGAAAATGATGCTAATCACGGCCCTACTCTTTACGGCATTACTGGTTGGAGAAACGCTTTACCTAGTTGGCCTTAAAGCGCAATTAGACACGCTTATGAAGGAGGTGGAATCTGTTACTTTAAGAGCAAGCTTGCTCGTGAAGTATGACAATGGTACTAAACAATGGTTCAACAACACTATTGTACCTGTCGGTTGGACACTGTTCAACCTTACCGCCTACAATTTAAAAGGAAACGTGAATTACACGACATACTCGTTTGGCGCAGTGATTACAGGCATAAACGGTGTGAGCCAACATGAAAGTTATTATTGGCTCTGGTACAGGTGGGATCTTGAAAAAAGAGACTGGGTTCCCGGCGAGACAGGCCCAGACGCATGCCTCCTTAGGAACGGTGATGTGTTGGCATGGTACCTTGCAGACACTTCTAAGTATCCCAATATCGATAAGCCTTAACGTTTTCTCAAACTCAATATTTTTTTATAAGCTCAAGCAGTCTATTAGGCGTTGCTATGACGTGGTCCTTGAGAAAACTCCTACAGGAGTGTGTGAAACACCCTAAGGACTATACGCCGGGCCATATTCTCCTAACTATACTTCATATAGGTGAAGGCTCCGTTTCACGAGTCAAGCTTCAAAGGCTGCTTGGCCTGGGCGAGGGCTCTGTTAAAAGCATGGTTAAATGCATGAAGAAATACGGCTTAATATCTACTTCAGCTAGTGGTAGCAGGTTAACCGGCAGGGGGATGGGGATTCTTAACCATGCGAGGCTTCACGTTCCAGAGCTGAGAAAAACCAGTTTAGACTACTTGTCGGTTGGAAAGGCGAATTATACGGCGGTCTTAAGAGGCGTGGAGCCCCTTGATGCTTTGAAGATCAGGGATATGGCTGTTAGACTTGGGGGGAGTGGGGCAGTGCTTCTCTCCCTGAGCGAGGGCAGTCTTAGAATACCCTACGTTGCGGAGGACCTTAGAAGCGTCTCTGTGAAAGACCATGAGGAGCTTAGTAAAATGAGCCTAAAAAACAAAGATTTTATACTTATTGTAGGCGGGGATGATGACCGCTCAGCCTTGGGAGCTCTAGGGTCAATACTTCTGGAGCTGCTCATGCGTCAAGCTTAAATCTGAGCATAGAATATGAGCAGCAGGTTGACAATAGCCGTTTTAACACATAAGCCACGCTCATACTCATCCATACGTCTAATGGAGGAAGCGGGTAAGCTAGGAGCCTCCTGTGAACTGGTTTCTTTCAAAGACACTGCCCTCCATATCAAGGAGGGGAGAGTCAGGTTGAAGGTTTTCGAAGAAGAAAGGGTTAAGGCTGTCTTTTCAAGGCCTAAAACATTTTTAAGCCCCCTCACACTTTACGCGCTTTCCCTCACCAAGATTCTTGAAGACGAAGGGTTTTATGTGCTTAATCCTTTTGAAGGGTTCCTGAATACTCTGGATAAGATGACTGTTTACAGGCGCCTTTGCCTAAAAAGCCTTCCGACGCCGGATTCAATCGTTTCGCCTTCGCAAGAAAAGATTTTGGAAATGCCCCTACCCTTCTACTTGAAGCCCATCTACGGCTCGAGAGGACGGGGGATTGAACTTGTTGAAAAAGTTGACAGCCTCCCGGGTTTTAAAGCCTACGGGGCTTGGATAGCCCAAGCCCCTGCTAGAGACCGCAGTTGGGACCTGAGGGTGCTCGTCCTAGGGGGGGAGGTGCTCGCCGCTATGAAAAGAGTTTCTGGGAAGCCCGTTACAAACATATCGTGCGGGGGAGTGGGGGAGATTTTTAATGGTGATGCTGAGGCTTTGGAGCTTGCGGTTAGAGCATCCGAGGCTTTAAACTGTATTTTCGCAGGCATCGACATATCTTTCAGAAACGGTGAAGCATTTATACTGGATGTTAACCCTCAACCGGATTTCATGGGTATTGAGGAAACGGTTGGGGTGAACGTGGCCCGTGAACTAGTCAGCCATATGCTGGCTGAGGCTGGCGACTAGCCTTGAAGACTACTGGCCTAGTTATAGCGTTGGAGCATGGGGAGGAGGGTTTCGTAGAACTGAACCGGCTTGAAGAGTTCCCTGTTTTCCTCCACGTGGTTAGAAGCCTGGGAGAGGTTACTGAGGAAGTCGCTCTGGCGGTTGCCAAGGATTATCAGGAAGCGTTTGCCAAGGCGGTTTCCGAATACGGTTTCGAAGAATGCAGTATAGTAGGCTTAAACTGCACAGGCGATTTTTTCAGCATTATTAAGGAAAGCCTTAAGAAGGTAAACGGTGAAATAGTCGTCACAGCGCCGGCGAATGCTCCTCTTATACCTGTGGACGTACTTTCCCTTTTAGCAGAGCTTTGCGAGAAGAGGGATGCGGTTCTGGTCAGAGACGCGAAGGGAGGAGTAGACTGGCTCCTAGCAGCCTATAACAGGAGGAGTTTCATGGATGTTGCGGAAAACAGGGGGCCGGTGAACCTTGAGGAGGCTGTCGACGGGCTTAGGAGAGTCATGTATATAGCTTACTCCAGCCTAAAGGACATTGACCCGATGCTCTTCACAAGCATAAGGGTCATCCGCGCGTCTGACGTGCTTGTTGTAGAGAAGATTCTCAGACGGGTTGGGAGGAGGTTTTGAGAATGATCAGGATCTTTGGAATAAAGTACGACGGCATAGTTAGAAAGGGGGATAATCTAGCTAGAATAACCATAGAATCACTTCGGAAAGATGATGTTAAGGTTGAGAACAGGGATGTGGTGACGCTCACCCATGTCGCAGTATCCAAGGCAATGGGCTACACCGTCAGGTTTGACGAGGTAAAACCCAGTCCACTGGCAGTAGCCCTTGCGGACAGGTTGGGTAAACCGCCTGGAGAAGTGGAAATCATACTTAGAGAAAGCAGAGAGATAGTAAGGCTTATCGGAAGCCGCGTCATAACAAGGAACAGAAGAGGCATAGTTTGCGCCAATTCAGGCGTGGACCTGTCCAACGTGGACGGAGGACTAAGCATGGCTTTTCAACCTAGAAACCCTGACGGGATTGCTAGAAAGATAAGAAGGCAGTTTCTCACGGAGAATGTTGACGTTGGAGTAATAATAACGGATTCCTTTGAAAGACCCTTCAGGATGGGGCAGGTTAACATGGCGATAGGATGCGCCGGAATAGCTCCGATCAAGGATCTTAGGGGTAAACCTGACTTATTCGGATACATTTTAAGATTTAAACAAATGGCGGTTGTCGACGAGCTTGCTGCTGCAAGCGAGCTTGCAACAGGAAGCTCCTCAGAGGGCTTCATAGGAGCATTGATA
Source organism: Thermoproteota archaeon (assembly GCA_038850115.1). Lineage (GTDB taxonomy): Archaea > Thermoproteota > EX4484-205 > EX4484-205 > JAAOZP01 > JAAOZP01. The sequence goes on along the minus strand of JAWCMB010000006.1, from coordinate 44,911 downwards.
AAAGGTTACAGGTATGATTTTTCTGAGAAGGGTGTTAAAAGTATACTTAGAACTAGGAAAACAGATTTATTCCTATAGAAGGCTCGACCCGCCTTTTACGCTGATGTAGAAACTGTTAATAACCCTTCAACATGATTAAGGAAGACATGGTTGAAGGCGCCCCTATTATGCATGAGGGCGAACTCGTCGGATTTGTTAAGAAGGATTATAGGACAGCCGGGCTAGCCGAGGTCATTCTAATCAATGAGCCTGGGAAGCAGGTGGACCTTAAGGCTCTTGAAGAAGCTTTAAAAAGAGTCCCAAAGCCTCATAAGACTCCTCCTCCTGAGGCTGCTGAACTATTGGACACTGATTCAATACTGGTAAGCAGAGCCCTAGCCAACGCGGTTGCTCTTCCACTCCTTAAACCAGTTATGAAGACTCTAGCCCCGCCGGAGATGTTTAAGCCGATATCCGGAACCCAGTATATTTTCCAGATAGATGTTCCGGGTGAGAACTTGACGCCTGGAATTGGAGACAGGCTGGCAGGCATTCCAGGCTTAGCCGGCGAATGGTTCGTGGGAAAGGTTGACGGAATAATAATGAGGAGTAGGAGGCACTTGCCTGTAGAAGTACCTATTAAAGCGGGAATAATGACCCAGCCTTCCTCGGGACTGGGCGAGTGCCTAACCATCTTTGACTTCAACACCGGTTTAAAAACGTTGAAAACGGTTGCTGACGCAAGCATCCCGATAATGTACGGGGATGTCATGCTTGTAGACGGGCTTCTTGAGGAAAAGAAACTCCTGTTGAGAGCAAAACTCGTTTTCCTGATAAGGTCTAGGGAGATGTGGGTTTTAGACTAGGAAACCGGTTTAGCCACATCATTGAGAACCTCAGGGTTCTCTGAGAGTTCCCCTACCTTCCAAACCGGTAGGATTAAACAGCCGTTTAGGACTCTGGCTTGATAATCGAGGAAAGTTACCACTACGGGATAAACAGCCTTCCTAATGCTCTTCTTTTCCAAGAGATACTCTGATAGGAGCTTCGACCTTTCAAGCTGAAGCCTGCAGGCTAAGCCGATAGTGTAGTTCCTCCTGACCCATTGTTTGCAATCTATTGAGATAAGCATTCTCGGGGTCTCAACAAGAACATCTATCTCCCTAACGATGTTTTTAAAGCGGAATCTGAAATGCTCTAGAACCTTGAAGCCCTTGGTCTTAAAAACCCCTGCAACGATCCTTTCAAAACCCCTCCAATTGACCGATTTGAAAACATCTTCAAGGCTGAAGCCGGATTCAACCACATGTTTAAGAAGCATTAAAAAGCCTTCTGGAAGAACTTTAAACCACCCCTCGAACTCAACAACCCCTCCTTCTTCGGAAAGCAGCCTGAAACACTTGTCGTATTTTGAGGCTTCCTCCCGGCTTACTCTGAGCCCCCTCTCCAGAAGCCTCTTTAAAAGCCTCAGGCAGAGCATGCCCCCCGGATCCCTATGCAACAAGCTTAAACATGTTTGAGGAAGAATTATATTTATGGTTTAGAAGCTAGAACTGTGTTGAACCCAGCCTGGGCGCTTATGCTGATAGTCCTGCTGTCACATCCGCGGGCGGCGGAGAACGGTGAAGTCACCGTCACCGTGGTTTTAAAAGTAGCTCCTTTCGACCCACTTGGAAGACCGGATTTTAAGGTTTATGTAAACGGTTCTTCAAACCCGTTTGGAGTAGAACTTAGGGTAAATGTCTCAGAACCCTTGGTTTTTAAAGTCCCCAAGGGAAGCTACCTTTGGGTAACTGGAGAGCTGGAGATAGCTGGCGACTACGGCTTCTGGTATAGGCTTGAGAATGTTAACGGCACCAGCCGCTCAATAGAGTTTAGGGCAGACAGCGACACTACGATATGTTTAAACTATTCAACTAATCACCTGCTTATGTCGCCATACTTTATCGCTGTCTACGTATTGTTGGCGCTGCTTTTCATCAGGAGACGTGTGGCAAAACCTGAACAGATGAAAACGTTTAAAAAGCAGCAGGCATCGAAGTATGAAGGATGAGCGAAAGTAAACTGATTATTCTGATTGCAGGGGAGCTTGGAGCAGGATGCACTGAGGTTGGGGAAATGATCTCGGGAAAGCTTGGTTTAGAGGTTTACAATACTGAGAGGTTTATACGGAGCCTCGTCTCTTCTCCTCATCTAAGTTTCCAAACTCTCGTGGAGAAATCTGTTTCTGGAGAAATAGAGATAGAAAAGGTGTTGCAGAGCATGGTTTTTGACGTGGTGAATAACGGCCCAGCTATAATAGAGGGTAGGAGCGCTTTATTCGCCCTAGCTCACCAGGTTGATTTGAAGGTCTTCCTGTACAGTGATTTTGAGGAGAGGGTGAGACATATAGCGGGGAAAAGAAGGACGGAAGATTTGAGGCAAATAGAGGAGGATATTAAATCCTCAGACATGGATAGAAGCGGTCTTGTCGAAAGACTTTTCCACAGGAATTGGAGAGACCCCTTGTTGTACGACATCATGATAAACACTTCTAAAGCGCCTTATGAGGAAGTTGCTTCGCTCATAATTGAGGCTCTGAAACTTAAGCGATAGCTGAAATAGGACTCATGTTAAACGTTAAAGATTTATATATGACTCAGTGGGAAATATCTATTTATGAGTGGAGCTAGTACTGGTGGAGAAGCCAAACCCACGCCGCCCGCGCCACCAACGCCACCCACGCCCGCACAGCCTCCAGCTAAGAAGCCAGTTAAGAAGGCTAAGAAGGCTAAGAAGGCTAAAAAAGTCAAGAAAACAAAGAAATAGCGGTGGAAATCACTCATTCTTTTTCTCCGACCTCAGAATATTAAGCTGAAAATATCCTTAAGGTTGTTCACAACATACTTGGCACCGTGTCCCTTAGGCGGAGGCACGCCCGGTTTAACGTAGAGAATGGATATGGCAACAGCTTCGAACATGCTTTTATCGTAAACCGTGTCTCCGACTGCAGCAGCCTCGAACAATGGTGTCGAGTATTTTTCGCATATTTGTTTTAAAACCTCAGTTTTCCTAGAAGGATCCACGTTGACTTTCACAATCCCCGTAAAGCAACCCTTTTCATCGAAAAACATCCTGTTCGAAACACATTCGTCAGCACCAAGCCTTTTACAAACCCTTTCGGCAAGCACGTCTAGGCCGCTCGTAACTATGACTCGCAAAACCCCTTTGTCCCTAAGCTGGTTAAAGACCGGCTCCGCTTCCGGCTTTATCCTAACTCTGGATAAAACATGCTCGAAAAAGGTTCTTGGCAGCCTTTTAGGCCATAGTCGAACGTCATGCATAACGAATTCCTCGTAGCTTATTTCCCCCCTTGAGAATTTTTCAAGCGCCCTCCTAGCCATATGATCGGTTCCGAGGAACCTGTGTAAAGTGCGCCAACTACTATCTTCTTCCACGAGCGTACCATCCATGTCGAAGAAAACTATTCTAATCATATGTTGGGTAGAAAAACCGTTTCGGCGAAAGCTGCTGCAAGCAGTAGGCTGCCGACTATTAGGATGGTCGTAACGTATCCTCGGAGCTCATTTTTCACCCTCTTCTCAACTATGGCGAAGAGTCCTGCTAAACCCTGGGCGGAGGCTAATCCGTAAGCTAAGAATTCAAGCATGCCCGAGGGGGTTGAAAGGAGTCCAATGGCAAGCGAAAGAGGGTTCAGGTTCCTCAGAATTGAAAACGCTGATACGGCAACCCCGGTGGTTGAGGAGGAGATTATGCTGAACCCAAACCCGATCACCGGGATCATCATGAGAAGGCTTAGGGCAAGGTTGTATGCAAATATGTCTAGCGGCCCGTTGAAACTCATGCTTCCAAACGCGGAGGCGTATATCTCTTCGGCGAGAGACTTTTCGAGAGGAACCGTGGAGGAGAATAGGAATACCGTAGAGAAAACGAATACGGTGATTGGAAAAAGGCCCCACTTCGTGTGGAGAAGCGGAGGAACTATTTTGCCGCCCCGCGTATCCTCGTAGCCCCCGATCAGTTTTTCAACGGTTATCAAACTTAGAGGCCCCTTCGCGTAGCGCGAAATATAAGGTTTACTTGAGTTTACCGTATGCTCACGGTTGCTTTAAATAGTTTCCTTCCATTGGGCGAGCATGAGCCGGGAGACCCTTCTGGAGGCAGAGACCCTGTACCGCGGGAGCCTAATATCACTCCTCAAGTATCGCGTTTCAGTCGGGGGAAGGAGGCTTCTGAGAGAAATTGTTGAGCATCCGGGTGCTGTAGCAGTAATACCTGTTAAAGACGATGGGAAAATCGTTCTGGTGAGGCAGTATAGGCTGCCGGCTGGGAGGAGCCTCATAGAGATACCTGCCGGGACAAAGAAGGAGGGTGAGGAAGATTATGAATGTGCTCAGAGGGAGCTTCTGGAGGAAACAGGGTATAAGGCACGCGTACTGAGGAAGATTATGAGCTTCTACCCGGCTCCCGGGTATTCTACTGAAAAGATAACATTGTTCTTTGCAAAAGGGTTAGAGAAAGCAGAGCAGAGCCTTGAAGAGGATGAGGCCATAGAGGTTTTTGAAACCACCGTGGAGGACGCGGCGGAAATGCTGGAGAATGGCACGGTAGAAGACGCTAAGACGATCATTGGACTCTACTGGTTGATAGGAGAATTACAGCGGGACAGAAACTCGGGGAGAGGATAGGAACCGATACCCATATATCTGCAGCATTAGTAGACATGCTTATGGATGGGAAACGCTTGGTTTTCCCAAGGCTGGATTACAGTAAGGTTGCCCGCTACATAACGGTTGGGCTGAGACAATATTTCGAGAATGCCGGTAGGGAAAACGGAATAGTCGGCTTGTCGGGAGGAGTGGACAGTAGCGTGGTAGCATTCTTGACGGCGAAGGCTTTGGGGAAAGACAGGACGAGGATCTACCTAATGCCTTCAAGCGTCACGCCTAGGGAGGACATGGATGACGCCATGAGCGTTATCGAAATCCTTGGAATACCCGTGGAGAACTGGAGGATAATAAGCATAGACGAGATAGTTGAAGCCTTCGAGAGAAAGCTTGGGCCGATGGGAAGGGTGGAAAAAGGGAACATAATGGCAAGGAGTAGGATGACGATGCTTTATTACGAGGCTGCTGTGAACAATGGGCTGGTTATAGGAGCAGGGGATAGGAGCGAGTACCTTACTGGTTACTTCACGAAGCATGGTGACGGCGGTGCCGATGTTCTTCCCATAGCAGGGTTATACAAGACGCATGTTAGGCAGCTTGCGGAGTACTTGAAAATGCCTGAGAGAATATGGATTAAGCCGCCTTCTCCAGCCCTGTGGCCCGGCCAGACTGCGGAGGAGGAACTTGGGGTAGACTATGCTACGATAGACACTATACTTTACCTGAGGTTCGACAAGAAGCTTAGTGAGGAGAGGATACACAGGGTTTCCGGAATACCGCTTGAAACCGTGGCGAGAATCCTTGGAAGAGTGAGGCTAACAAGGCATAAGAGGCAGCTGCCAAAGAGGTTTATCATCGACTACGAGGAAATGAGGGTTTAACGGTTTTGGGCCATGCTCGTATCGAGAAGTTAAACAATAAGAATATAATTAGCCTGCAAAAATACAGTGCTGTTGAACAGCCTGGTGGAGATACCGTTAACATCCTTCGTAGTTGCTCTGTCAGGGGCCTTGGCTCCAGGGCCCCTCATGATAACGGCTGTGAGAGAAGCCTCGCATAGCAGAAGCACTAAGCCAGGTTTATGGCTTTCTCTCGGGCATGCTTCAGCCGAGGCGCCTGTTACCGCAATACTAATGTACGGATTGTTGAGCATTGACAAGGGCCTCTTTCCTTTCCTAAGCCTTCTAGGCGGGGTTTTCCTGGTTGCGACAGGTCTCCTGACATTTATTAAGCCCGGCCGGGAGAGCGTTAGGCTGGGAAAAACAGCTGGGACACGCGGGTTTTTAACGCTTGTAGCGCTCGGCGCCACGGTATCCATTTCAAACCCCTACTGGACTACTTGGTGGGTTACAATAGGGGCTGCCTATGTTTCTAAGGCATTGACGGTTGGAGGCATAGGGGTCCTCCTCTTTTATCTTAGCCATGAAATGGGGGACTTAGTGGTTCTGAGCCTGGTGTCGAAGACCGTGGCCAGCAGCACTGGAAGCATTGGGGAAAAAGGGTTCAAAATCCTAATTGGACTATGTAACTTCGCAATCATAATGATAGGGATGTACTTTATTCTTGATGGAGCGTGGTCTCTGGCTTCAGGTTAACGGTGAGCATTCCTCCTGGAAAACGGCTTCTCCAGTAGGCCACCAGTCTCTTTAATCCTGGTAAACCTGTATAAATCTCTAGCAAATGCGGCTCCCTGTTTTACAGTTGGAAGAGAATGTTTTTCAACTGTCCGCAGGATTAATGCATTGTGGAAAGCTTATCAAGCGAGAGCGTTATTTCGATGCTTGCGGAGCCGGTTGCTAAGCTTGTGGCGGAGAAGGGCCTCATGCCTCTCACTGAGCCTCAGCTAATAGCCATACCTAAGATAATTCAGGGAGAAAATGTTCTGGTGGTGGCGCCAACCGGAATAGGTAAGACGGAGGCGGCAATACTCCCGATACTTAGCCTCATGCTTAAAGACAGAGCTAACATTAAAAACGGCATTTTCCTCCTTTACATTACTCCCCTAAGAGCCCTGAATAGGGATCTTGTAGAGAGAATCAGCTGGTGGGCCAGCAGGCTTGACTTAAAGCTCTCCGTTAGACACGGCGACACTTCTTCTTCAGAAAGAAGAATCCAATCTTTGAGTCCTCCCCATATTCTTGTAACAACCCCGGAAACATTTCAGATACTTCTAATAGGAACCAAGCTAAGGAGCCACCTTAAAACTGTCCGTTGGGTCGTGGTCGACGAGCTTCACGAGCTTGCCTCAGACAAGAGGGGCAGCCAGCTTTCACTCGCCCTAGAGAGGCTTAAGAAGATAGCTGGGGAGAAGGTGCAGATCGTAGGTCTCTCTGCGACAATAGGTGAGCCTGAGCTACTGGCACGCTTCATGGTTGGCTCACGGGGCAGTTTCAAAGTTGTCGTGACGCCGGTTCCCCGCGACATGGAGATAGACATGGTTCTTCCTGATGTTGTCGGAGAGGACTATGTTATGGCTGAGAAGCTTCTTACAACCCCGGAGGTATCTGCAAGGCTCCGTGTGATAAGGGAGGTTCTCAAGGACAGCAGAGCGGTACTCCTATTCACGAACACTAGGGCCACTGCCGAAGCCTTGTCTAACAGGCTGCTCGTGATGAACCTTCCAACCCCGGTTTCGATTCACCATGGTTCGCTTGGCGTCCAAGCCCGAGTCAGGGCTGAAGAAGGTTTGAAGGAGGGGGAGTTGAGGGGGTTAGTCTGTACTTCCAGCCTGGAGCTTGGAATAGACGTCGGGCTGGTTGACTTCGTTGTGCAGTACGGCTCTCCCAGGCAGGCTTCAAGACTAGTTCAGAGAATCGGGAGGAGCGGGCATAGGATCGGCCTGATCCCAAGAGGGCTAGTCATCTGCATGGATGAGGATGATGCTGCTGAATCCATAGTTATAAGGAGAAGGGCTTTAAGCAATGTTTACGAGCCTGTTTCACCCCCTGAAGCACCCTACGATGTTTTGGCTCATCAAATCGTCGGGATGCTCCTGGAGAAGCCTAGGTGGACGGTCGAAGAGATTTTAGAATTGGTTCACGGCAGTGCACCATACTCAAGGCTTTCAAGAGGACTCTTGGAACGTGTTCTGGAGTTTCTTTCATCCCAGTACCCGAGGCTCCTGACGGTTGACGAGTATAGCGAAGCTGTCAGAGCAGGAAGGAAAAGCGGGTTGATAAAGTTCTTCTTTGAACATGTTTCAAGCATCCCTGAGATAAAGCAGTATCCTGTTGTGAACGAGGAGGACAGCATGGTTATAGGGAACCTGGATGAGGAGTTCGTGGCGGAGAAGGGGCTCCCCGGCACGAAGTTTGTAATGGGGGGGCTCGTATGGTCGATAATCCAGGTTTACGACGGGAGGGTTATTGTGAAGAGGGCTGACGATCCGCTTGGGGCCGTGCCGTTCTGGACCGGTGAGGAAATACCTGTGGTCTACGAAACAGCCATGGAGGTGGGTGCCTTAAGAAGGATGGTTGAAGAAAAATATTCCGAGGGGTGCGAGCTGAAGGAGATAGTTGAAGCAGTTTCGAATAATTACGGGATTGAGGAGAGCCTTGCGCTTAAAGCCGTTAAACCAATCTTGGAATGTCTTAGAAGGAAGATCCCTGTTGGAACGGACCGGAGGATAGTTTTCGAGAGATGGGGGGACTACACCGTGATACACGCCTGCTTAGGGGACCTGGGAAACAGGGCCTTGTCGAGGGTAGTCGGCCACATCGTGCTTTCCGAAATAGGCTTAACCGTCCCGGTGAGCAGGGACCCATATAGAGTTATGGTTGAAAGAGCCGTCTCCCCATCAATAATACTTGAGAAGATTAAGAATCTCGGCGAGAAGGATATTGAGAGGATACTGCTCGAAAACATTGAGACGGTTGGATTGTTCAAAAGAAGGTTTCTGCATGTCGCAAGGAGGATGGGGATAGTAGAGAAGGATGCTGACCTAACCTCCATAAGGCTTGAAACCCTAATAAGGAGTAGTAAAGGCACCGTGGTGTATGATGAGGCTGTTAAAGAGCTTTTGTTGAAAGACTATGAGACAGAGCCTCTAGCGAGGCTCTCTAAAGACTTGGCCTCCGGCAGGGTTGAGGCCGTAATCTACGAGAACCTGGGAGAGCCCTCGCCCCTAGCCCAACCCATTTTAAGGCAGGCTGAGAGGCATCTCGACATCTACACTCCTGAGAACGTTGAAAAGATAGTTTTAATGTATGCTTCCGCAAGGCTTAGGAACACTTCTTTAGAGCTTGTTTGCAGCGAATGCGGCCTTACGCACAGCACTGTTAAACCAGGAGAATTCACGCCAGGGGTCAGATGTAGCAGGTGCGGTGGCACGCTTGGAGTGAACCCTACTCCAGGAGTTAGGATTAGACGTGGAAAATCTAAAAAGACGAAGACGGTTTTCAGGAGGATTGCGAGGACAGCGGAGCTGCTTGAGAAGTACGGCAGTGACGCTGCTCTAGCCTTGGCTGGAAGAGGATTAAGTCTGAAGACTGTCGAAAAAATATTGTTTAGGAGGAGCGTGACTGGAGAAGACCTTTTGAAGATGATTGTGGATGCGGAGAGGAGAAGGCTTCAGGCGAATGAGAAAGAGCCAAGCGCCCGGGATTAAGATAAACGTAACCGTGCCTACTTTTGACTCCAAGGATACTCCCATCCATGCACAAAGGCATGCCTTTTAAGCTCAACCAACGTATCTTCAGAAAGCAGCTTGCCATCAGAGGCTTTACAGTTCTCCTCAACATGCAACACCTTGCGCATTCCAGGAATTACAGTTGACACTGCCGGGTGGCTTAAGCAGAATTTAAGGGCAAGGATGGCTAGAGTAGGCGCATCCTCATTAAGAAAGCGCTCAAGCTCCTTTATCCTTCTCGTCGCTTCCCTAATCCTGCTGGGTGTTAACCATTCCGACCTCCAGTCTCCTTCCGCAAATTTGTAGCTCTCGTTAATCTTCCCAGTCAAAAGACCCTCTTCGAAAGGAACCCTGACTATTATACCCACGTTCTTGTCCAACGCTGCCGGTAGAAGCCTCTCCGCAGGTCTCTGCTCGAAGATGTTATATATGACTTGAACAGTGTCTATCTTTCCGGAATTGATCAGGTTCACTGGCCCGTAAGGATCCCAGTCATTTGCCGACACCCCGAAGGCCCTTATCATGCCCTGCTCCTTCAAGTAGGCTGCAGCCTCCTGCCAATCCTTTTCGCAAGTATACTGGTCTGTCCAGGCATGAAGCTGCTGAACATCCACATAGTCTGTTCCAAGGTTCTTGAGACTCTTCTCCGTGCATTGTATTATCCATTCTGATGGAAAAGTCTCCGATATAGGCTCGTTTGGCAAAACTGGCCACCTATAGGTCTTTGGAGGAACCTTTGTGGCGATCACCACGTTTTCTCTAATCTTGCGTACCGCCTTTCCTATCAGCTTTTCACTGTGGCCATCCCCATAGACCAACGCAGTATCAAAGAAATTTACACCAAGATCGATTGCCCTTCTTAGTGCGAGAAAAGCCGACTCGTCATCCTTCGGCCCCCACCCGCCGCCTATTCCCCACCCGCCAAACCCTATCTCGCTCACCTCGATTCCTGTTCTTCCGAGTTTTCTGTACTTCAAACTTGAACACCGATATTTTATGAATTTTCTGCCGATATAAATTTGTGTTTAAACCAGTCTACCCCTACCTATTCCAGATTTTCAGAGTAGTCTGCGCAGAAACTCCAAGTTCATCCTGCAGGCTACCAGAGGATTGTCCGTCGGCTGGGTTTCCAGTATTATCCATCCCGTGAAGCCTATGTTTTTCAATGCCCCAAGGACAGTAGGTATGTCCATTCTGCCTTCCCCCAGGTGGATGCCTCCAGGATCCTTCATATGTACTTGGCTTATGCGCCTATTAAGAATACTAATATCTATAACTGGGTTTAGGTTTGCATGCACCGCGTTACCAGGGTCATAATAGGCCTTCACCGACGGTGACCCGATTTCATCGATAATCGAGGCGAGTTGTGCTCCAGATCTTGCAAACGGCTGTCCAACGTTCTCCAGCGCATATATGATGCCGAGACCCTCAGCCACATGCGCGCAAGACATCATCCCTTGGACCCATCTCATCCTAGCCTCCTCCGGTTTCACACCCTCAGCAGAGGTTAACGGGATTAACAGGTTTCTAGCTCCTAGCTCAGATGCAATCTCCGCAGCCTGCTCAGCCACCTGTCGAGCCCTCATCCTTGTTTTTTCCTCACTGCTTGCGAAACTGAGGCGCCAATAAGTATGAAGACAAATGGAGACGATGGCTACGCCAGAGGCTTCAGAGAGACTCCTCAACTCGCGCCTTCCCTCCTCATTCCAAAGCTTGGTTTTAAAATAGTCCTCTCCGACACCGAGCTCGACTCCCTCAAGCCCGATCTGAGCAGCCAGCTCGAAAACCCTGTCCCAAGATGCTCCGAGCGCCCCGTCGATCGCCCCAAGCCTAAACCTCAAAAACTATCACCTACAGCCAGTTCATAACCTCGACCATTACTGGCCGTCCTGTCTCTGAAGAACGGTATGCTGCCTCAGCCAACTCTACACCAGCCCTGCCGACCATGCCGGAGGTCGTGGGCTCCTCCTCGCCATCGATGCATCTAAGCCAGTGTTCAATACTCGCCCCTTTTGAAGCGTAGCTCCAGTAGTTCCTCCTTCTAGACTCGGGGTCTACAGTTCGATAGGTGTCATCGTCAGGCACCTCAGGAACGTAGCTGGTCGCATCGCTCATACCGTGCATCTTCCAAGTCAGTTGCCCGCGGTTTACTACTGCAGAGCCCCTGGAGCCGACCACGCCTTCCCCAAAATGCGCAACCTCTGAAGCCCAGCTCTTCATAAGCACACCGGTCGCACCGCTTTTGAAGCAAAGGATGACAGCCGCATTATTCTCAACAGCCTCTGAAGGCGGGGGGTAGGTACCCCCTAATGGAATATGGCTGACCCGTGCATAAACAGTCTGGACAGGACCGTAGAGCCAAAGCCACTCGTCTAACGTATGTATCGCTTGCTCGACAAGCATGCCGCCAGACTGATCTTTATGAAAGAGCCAAGGGTGTGTTGGCGGGAACCAGCCAACCTGGCAGCTGTATACCAGATGTACCTCCCCGAGCCACCCTTCATCGAGCAGGCTTTTGAGCTTCAGGTATGTCGGGTGGAAGCGGAGCATGTAGGCCACTTGGAGAACTATTTTGGCCCTCTCAGCCTCAGATATCATCTCGTCCGCCTCCTTAACGGTCCTGCACATAGGCTTCTCCACCAGCACGTGTTTCCCAAGCCTTGCAGCCTCTATGGCTATCTCCCTGTGCGATACCGGAGGCGTGCAGACATCCAGCGCCTCGACCTCTCTCAATTTTAAGAGCTCCCTGAAGTCTGTGAAGCAATACTCCGCGCCACAAGCCTGGGCCACCTCTCTTGCAGCATATTCGTTCACATCAGCAACCGCGACGACCCTAGCCTTTTTCGACGACCGGTAATACGGCAGGTGCAACTCCTTGAATATGCCCCCTGCTCCCACTACGCCTACTCTTATCAAGGCGGCATACAGACTATGCTAAACTATTTAGCTTTTTAGCGCACACATCTTACTATTATTCATCATGTTTTCTTCGTCAAGCTCAAGGCTTCCTCCTCAACCAAACTACATTCAAGTTTCAGCTGCAACATAAAGCAAATGTCATCAGCCCGAATGCTTTTAAGCATTCTTTCGCCACTGCTTGCAACAGGCTTTTAACAAACACACGGTGTCAAGCGCTTAAAATGTAATGCACAAATTTCTCAACGTCAAGCTCAGCGAAGGTCCTCCAGCCTAACACAAGGTTGCTCCCATCCTCAGCAATATAGCCTCTTTTAATGTACCTTGAGAGGTTCAGCCTGACCCGCCACTCGGGAAATTTTCTCCTAAGAATCTCTTCAACTTCTTTAACCGGGGCTGAGCCCTTTCTAGAGACTATTGTAGATATCACTACAGCCAAGCCGGCTATCTCATCTATCGACCAGCCCATGGTCTTGGCTGCAGTCAGGCTGAGCTCATCCCTCAGTGTAACGTAGAACCTTGCTGTCGAGAGCTTGCTCTCATCCTCGCTCATGCTTAGCTCCCTACCGTCGTCTGAAACAATCTTTATCGTGAGGCCCAGGTCCTGGAGGCGCGTGTTGAGAAACTTGATTATGGAGGGGTAGCCTGGCCCAAGGTTCTTCTTTAGCTCCCAGCCCTTGACACCTGGAATCCTATGGCTTTTGAAGAACAACAGTTGGACGGCCCGCGCAACCCTGCTCCTAATCCTCTCCTCCTGCTCCACCGTTAACACTCCCTAGATTGGCAGGGCCACAGAGTGCTTGCCGATGTTTTTCGGGCTCGACCTGAATATCCAGACCCTGTTCTTCAAAGGATCCTGCACAACCCCCACTAGGCCCCTCATCATGAGAAAGCTCAGCACCAGTGCTCTAAATACCTTCCTGTCCTCACCCTCCCTCCCCACGAAATCATAGTAGTCGACCATTCCACGTCCAATCTCGCCGAGAATCTTTTCCATCTCCCTCTCCAAGTCAGCCTCCTCCATCGGAAGGATTTCAGCAAGCTTGTTAAGCGTCCCCGCCTCAGGAGCCCCCCCGACTCCAGGCAGGCTGTATTCTCTAAGGTTAACCCAGTAGCCGTAGGCTAAACGCATGAACCCCAGGGTGGCCTGCTCGTTCTCAGCAACAGGCCTGAAAGCCTTTAGGAACGATTCTGCAAGCTTCTCCCTGTCCAAGCCCATAAGCCTAATCTCCATTAGAAAAGGATCCAAGTAAAGCCTGCTAGCCCTCTTCTTAACATCCTCCTGCTGAAGAGCTATGACATAGATTATTTTAAGCAGCGCAGCCATGTTCATAACTAGGGTCTTCTCATCCATCTCAGACAGGCCTTCTCTAAGCCTTCGGAGATTCTCCCTAACGTCGACGACGAAAGGATCAATATTCTTCTCAATAACCTCGTCGCATAGACGAGTAATCCTCTCGATCAGCTCAGCGTATTTACCGGACGACATTGATTTCAACCCGTTTTCCAGAGCATTGAAACAATGAAAAGAAGGGATTTAAGCGTTTAATACTTGAGGACCATCATCGCTCCAACCCACCTCTTGATAAAAAGAGGTTTTATGGCTATGTGGGTTGAGGAGTTGATGCTGAAGACTGAAGGGGTGATGCTGGTTTTCTTCTGCGTTTAACCATGATTAATGTAGCGAAAGCCAATGCTAAGACTATCGCTGCTGAAGCAATGTAGACAACGGTTAAATCTTGAGTGTAGATTGCCTTCATCGTTAAGGTTTTTTCCTCGCCTAAAATAATTATGTTGACAGTGTTTTGACGCGTATTGGTGAAACCGGTCCATTCTTGAAACACGTATTTTCCACCCAAGATTCCTAAAACTCCTTCCAAGGGTGCGGCTTGGGGGGCAGTTAACGTGACGTTGCTCCATTCCTCGTAGTTTCCCGATCCTTCTATCTGAATGCCGATATTGCTCGAAACGTTCAGCGTGTAGACTGGAAGGCTCTCCAAGACCTGCAGGTTAACGACATCATACCCCGTGTTCACCCCATCCGTAGCCTTAACCAGGAGAACATAGTTGCCCTCCTCAAAATTCTCTGGTACGGTGAAACTCACATTATTCTCCGTCGTCCTGTGGGCGATTATCATCCAGCTCGACTCATCATCTCTCTTAATCTGAACATTGAACCAGAGCCCGTCACCATCAGCATCACTACCTGCCCACTTTAAGCTGTATGTCCCACCCTTCTTAAGCTTCATCAATGGAGACGGATACTCTATGCTCACCTCCGGCTCGTTAACAGACACTGCTCTGCTGAACCATACTTTACTATCTGGGCCAACAAACTCTATTCTGCCAAGGTCGTTGAACCACTCCACCACGGCTACCAGCGAGGTTAAGTCTGTTTCCTCCCCCTCTCCTCCATATATCTTGAAGAGGTCATCCGTAAAGTTGAGCGGGTAGCTTCTGAGCAGGGCTCCACTCCTAGAGATCAGCTTAAGATAGGAATTGCCAGTGACATTAGCGAGTAGAAAAGGTTGAGAATGGTTGAAAAGCCTTGTGAAAGGTCTGTCTACAACAGTACCGTTCCGAAATATCAGCAAAGAGATGAGTAAACCGTCAGGCGGGTCTTCGAAACCAGCACAAACCCATCTAACCGTACCATAAGAGTGGTATGCCCAATCATACCGTCCTCCTCCACAAGCCATTATGTCCGGTTGAAAATCGCTTGGTTTACCGATTCTTATTAGACCGCCGTTGATCTCGTCGAAGTAAGCCCAGTACCCTAGAACAAGTGGGATCCCGCTACATCTTTCATCGCTCATAGGGTCTGTAGCATTTCCGTAGTAAACGCAACTGGTGCAGAACGTTGTTGGAAAGTTCTCTCCGTAGTATATGTCGGGATAGCCGAAGGTGTGACTTAGCTCGTGTGCAACCACGGGGAAATATTCAAAACGCGCGTTCCCATAACCGTAATCAACAGCATAGTTATATTCGACGAAGGCGATTCTACTCGCGTCAATGTTTCCACATCCATGGAAAACTACCCCTATGGCACCACGCCAATCCAAACCGTCATTCGGAACTATTACAACTCCCCTGTCTAAGTTAGCATCTGCAATCTCTTCGGAGAAAGTGTCTCCGTCCCATATCCAAGAGTCTCTCGTAGTAAAGCCTGCTACGTAGGGTCTGCTAACAAACCTCATCCACCTGACTTCCTTCACCTTAACAGGGAATATTCCAGTTATGTACCTTTTTAAAGCGTCTGGGAAAAGCGAATGGATGGTGGCGATCTGCTGCTCAGTGTAATTGTTTCGATCCATTATGAAGTATCCCAGCTTAAGATTGCCTACTCCTGACGCGTCGAATCGCTCGCTGAAGCATACCCGTTCTCCTAAAGGAATGTTCCAATGCTCATCGTATAAGACGAGCCTTCCCTTCTTGACGAGTGTGAGAGTAACGGATGGGTGCATAGTCTTTGGAGTCGGGTACCAGACGCCGGTCTCCCCCATTAGTTTTTCTGCAAAGAAGAAGCGTGTTAAGGGTCTTCGGGTTGGTGGTAGTGTGAAGGTCTCGTTAATAGCGAACTCGCTGTACGCTGCACCACCGCTTGGAATAAACCATGAAAATCCTTTTTCCCGCAGAAAATTAGTAAATGGGCTGGGCATTTCAGATATCCTCCAATCCCATTCATTGCTCGGAAAGCTTAACTGGAGAGTCACGTTGATAGCGTATGGGAAGTCAAGCGTATAGTTGAACCTGAAGACTGTCTGTTTACCTATCGCCAAGTTGCGGTCCGTCCATCCTCCCCTGCTTCCAGCAGTATGATGCGGGTTAGGATATTGCGATACTGGTCTTAAGCCAGTAATGCTTAACTTCGGAACATAATGGAAAACCCGCAGCGTAATGTTCACGCTTTTAACTTTTCCAGTCTCCGTAACTGCACTTATCCTCACCGGGTATGTTCTCCCAGGATACGGATCTGATACTTTCAACGGGTCATCCATTAAAAGGCGTGTTACAACTTCTACTGAAGGTCTGTGGTTGTCGAGAAGTATAGGTGCTCCCCAGTTTAGAAAAGCAGTTGCATCCTCATAAACTACTTCTCCTAGAGGATCTATGCTTCCATCCGTAAACATGAATGTGTCTACTGTGATGCCGACAGGAAGACCCTCCACATACAGTGCGGTGATATTCACATCTGAAGGATAGCCTCTGCAGAATCTAGATATGTTTATATGAAGAACGTGCACATATGCTTCCATGCTCTCCTCAATTGCAGTCTCATCTCTGGTTGCTCTAGGATATAATAGGACGGTCGTATTCCACTCTATGGACGATATAGACGGGCGAATATTAAAAATGCAGTAGGCAGGATGGATAATTACTGGAAAACTTGCTGTCGCACTGTGGCTTGCTGTATCTACCGCTGTAACCGTCAACCAGTATTCTCCTGAGGTTGTAGCGTTGCCCTCTAGAAAAATTCCGGGGCTATCTGTTAAAGTATGGCCTTTCAAAGGCTTAACGTGTAGTTCTGGAACAGTGCCTGATATCGTCCAGCTTAAGTGGGCATTCAACCCATCAGGATGATCCGTGTAAATATCGAAACGACAGTGCTCTCCCTCATATATGTCCTGGGGAATAGGAGGAAGATGAAGGGAGTCGACAGGCTCGGTCTGTTCAACGATTATGCTGAAGTAAGGTGTTATGGTAATTGTGAACTCGGCGGTCGCAATGTCTGTCTTGTACTGTGCTCTCAGCTTGAACTTGAAGGTTCCGGCTTGAGTAGGGATTCCGCTCAAAGTTATTTCAGCAACTTGACTCATGGTTGAGAAGCTTAAGCCTGATACAGGGTTCGCCGGATTACAAGACCAGTCAACCTTATAGCCTGGGGGTAAAGTGGTTTTGAACTTCACCGAGTAGGATTCTCCAACCTTGCCTGAGGGCAGGGTGCTTGGAACAGAAACTATGCTAAAGCTGGCAGCTTGGGAAGAGACGGATGCTGACAACAGTATAAGGATCGCGAAGACCGTTAGGAACAAAATGTGGAGATGTTTTATACAAGGCTGCGAGTCATTATTCGTATTCATGCTGATTTATTTTTTTGGTTCCTTAAAAACTATTTCCTAATCATAATTAACCTTGGCTTACAGCCAGTTAGAGCCTAGCGTCACGAGGATGATGACAAGAACATCAAATATGCTTGATTGAGGCTCATGGCTCCCGCTTCCTATAGACTATGCCAAATCCCTTGACGCCTTGGAAAGATCTTCCCAGCAAAGAAAAATAGGCTACTACTTTGTGAAGTTCGAACACGGGCTTTCTATGATGACAATAGTATTAACACACGGTTTTTAGTCTCTTCAAGGCGATGCAAAACTCTTATTTAAGCCCTCGAAACCTCTAAAACACCGGTGGAGGCGACAGAGCTAGAAAAAAGTCTTCGGTTGAAAGAAGTGCGACTCGAAAATTTCATGAGTTACAAGTATGCTATTATACCGATTCACCCTAAGCTTAACCTTATTCTCGGCCCAAACGGGTCTGGGAAGTCCTCGATCCTGCTCGGGGTTTCCGTGGGCCTCGGCCAGTCTAGGAGCGGCAGGGCTGAGAAGCTTAGCGACCTGATTAGGAACGGGGAGGATATCGCTAGGGTTACGCTGGTCTTCGACAATTCTCCTGGGCAGGATGGTAAAAGACCAGTCCCGTTCATAAGGTCCGACGAGCTTGTTATAACTAGGTATTTGAGGAGGGACGGCGAGTACTGGAGCCAGATCAACTATAATCCCGCTACAAAGATGGAGATTGACGAGATTCTCTCCCTATTCGGCATAGACCCTTCCAACATGCTGGTAATAATGCACCAGTACATGATTGAGGAGTTCGCCACGCTCGACCCCCCTGAGAAGCTCAGGCTCGTTGAGGGTGCTGTCGGCCTGTCTGGGCTGAGGGAGAACATTAAGGCTTCGCAGGAGAGGCTTAGCAGGATTGTCAGTGAGGAGAAGTCTGTGGAGGCGCTTTTGAACGAGGCTCGTGAAACACTGGGAATGTGGAGGGCCGAGTATGAGAAGCTTGTTAAAAAGAGGGAGCTTCAGGCTCTCCACGCTGAGTTGAACAGGCTTCTCAAATGGAGCATATACAACCAGCTTAACGCCGAGAAGACTAGGCTTGAGGAGAACATCTCCAAGCTTGAGGCAAGGATGGCTGAGGGCAACCGGATAGTCTCCAAGACTGTGGAGAAGTACGAGAAGGTTTGGAGCAGGCTGAACAAGGCCAGGATGAAGCTTAAAAGAGTTTTCTTCAAAGCATCTGAAAAAGGGTTTGACGACAGCCTCATCGACGAGTACAGCAAGCTGGACGAGGAGATAACCAAGCTGGTAAGGAGCTATGTGAAGCTCAACGTTAAGGCTGAGGTTTTGAAATACAGGATCCGGGAGCTCGAGAGGGAGCGCCGCAGAATTCAGGAAAGAATCAAGACTGTTGAAGACAGGGTTAGGGAAGCCAGGGAGCAACTCGAGGGCGAGGCACCCGAGGAGGTTGAGCCCTCCGAAGTCTTGGAGAAGAAGATTAACGACTGCATTATTCAAATAGCATCGCTCGGCACAGTCAGCGAGAACGCTGAGGAACTCTACAAAAATTATCTCAACGTTTACAGCGACCTTGAGCAGAAGGTTAAAGTGATAGTTGAAAACAGGAGGGCTGCTGAAAACGAGCTTAAAGACAGGATAGAAATATGGAGGAAGAAAGTCGTCGGAACAATAAGCAGGGTCAACGAGAGCTTCATGAGAAACATAGAGGTGATGGGAGGCACAGGCGAGTTAAGACTGGCTAACCTAGAGGATATTGATAACGCTGGGCTAACAATCCTCGTAAGCTTCGGCGGCAGCAGCCTGACCGAGTTCAACGCCTACACTCAGAGCGGCGGAGAGAGGAGCGCAACAGTCGTCTCATTCCTAATGGCCCTCCAATCACTAGTAAAATCAAGCATTAGGGGGATCGATGAGCTTGATGTACATATGGATCCAATTAATAGAAATAAATTTTTCAAAATATTGTCAGATGTTGTTGAGAACAATCCCGGGGTCGCATACCTGTGTATTACTCCTGGGACTCCGCCAGCAGTTAAGGATGCTCACATAATAATTGTTCAGAAGGTTCAGGACGAGTCTCGAATACTTGAAGTTGAGCAATAAGTATGTCGGTTAAGAGAATTGTCAAATATTTGATAACGGTATAGGATTTCACATTCTTAAGGCTTGAAAAAGATCCTGGTTTTTGATTCAAATCTTCAGGAGCCGTTGCGCTAAGGCTGAACAGGGAAATCTTGCGGAGATACTAGGGTTCTAAGAGGACAGAAAAGATGAGGATTATGAGCAGCATCTCGGAGGCTGAGGTGCAATGACTCGTAAAACCTAATTTATAGTCTGAAAACCGATTTCTGCCTCATATCTCACTAACCCTCATTCGAGGAGAGTTGGAAAAATGGTTAAAAACAGATGTTTAGCTTTATGGAGAAGAATGGTTACTGCGGGAAAGATATTCAGACTTGACGAGTACTTGCCCCAGAGCGATATTGCTCAGAGGCTTAAGGGCTACAGGGTTGAAACCCCGTTGGAAGGGGTTGACCTGAGCCTGGTGACTGAGATTGCTGAGCTGAAGGCTTCTCAAAACATGGTGGAGGGGGTTATGAGCAGGGACGTGCCTCTGACGATCAGAAGAAGGGATAAGACGGAGATAGTTGCTAAAACGGTCGACTCGGTTTTCAGCTTTGTTTTCAGGAGGAGAAGAGTCTTCCTCATAGTATTAGAGAAGAAGCCTGTTGCAAACATGGTTGCCAATATGTTCAGTCAAGTGATCTTTCTTAAAAGCGGCAGGATTGTCGAGGCAAGGATTTCCCCGGAGGTAATGTTGAATTATCATAATGCGAATAGCGATGCTGCTAAAGTGGTTTTCTTCGACGATGTAGACATACCTAATATTAAGAAGCTCTCGCTGTACGGGCCCTCGCTCGCAAATACTAGCCTGTTCACAGAATACCTGAAGCATGGGAACATATGGTACGTCGTAATCTCTCATAGAAAGTCAGGATACGTTGCAGGAATCACTAGAGACGCTGTCGTAACGATTTTCAGCAGGATTGACCCTGCTTCATTCATAAGGTTCTCTGTTGAGGAGATAATTCCCCTAATTGAGGAATCCGAGGCCTCTAAGCCTTAGAGAGTAAAGCCTCATATTCGTTGTCGGTTAAAGCGTCAAGCTTCTTCAAGCTTCCGACTAGGCTTTTAAAATCAATCAACTCATGCAACGTTATCCCCTTGTTCCTCAGCTTTTCCACAGCGCCCTGGCTCTGACACATTATTACGACGGCTTGCTCCACAACCCCGCCTTCTGAAACAATTTTACTAGCCACCTCCAGTATCTGTCTGCCGGTCACAACTGAGTCGTCGACGACAAGCACTCTGTCCCCCATTTTCAAGGGCCCCTCCACAAGCTTCCCCTTCCCTCTTTCTCTGACGAGCAGCATGGGCTTACATGTTTTGAGACAGATGTGGGATGCGTAAGGTATTCCAGCTAGGGGTACTCCTGTAACGAACTCGAAGCGATTCAACCCGGCTTTCTCCCGGACGACTTGGTGAAGGCCGGATGCGACTCGGAGGAAAACACGCGGATGGCTTAGGATCGTAGTCAGGTCGAGTACAAACGGCTGGAGAACCCCTTCGTCAGTCTTATCAGGCCACGTTAGGAAACCGCCTGTTTTAACGAGTGTTTTAGCCACGAGGTCCACTAATCTATACAAATGGTTTTCCGAATTTTAGCGTGATGGCTTATCTTTAAGCCTTTCCCATCGGTGAAAACGAGGGTTATCATAGTAAGAACAGGGTATGCGTTGAGAAAGGAAAACCTTTTCAGCCTTAAAATTTAATGCTAACTTGGCCAGCATGTCGAGGCAGTCTTGCTAGCCGATTCTATATATAAAAGGCTCACCGACTTTAAGTATTACGATCCCTATCTTTAAGCCTTTCCTCTTTACGGCACGTTGGAAAACGGTGAGGTCCTCGCCGTGGTAAGGTATGACTATTTTAGAGTTAGAGTTTTCGGCGGATTCAACCCATGAGGCGGTGTTGAGCGTAGGATTGAAACCTATGGGGATGAACGTTATATCAGGCTTTTCCTCCATCGCGACCTTTTTCAGAGTTTTAGAAACGGGGGAGGCACCAGTCTGGAAAATCTTGCACCCGTTTTCAAGCGTAACCATATAGGTTACGGGCGTGGAGGCCTCGGGGTTCTCACTTGGATAGGTTTTGACGATCAGCCCGTTACTTATAAGCAGCTTGTTAGGCTTAGCTGCAACAAGCATATCCCTCGGAACCTGGGACCTGAGAATCCTGTAGCTGGTCTCGTCGACGATTATTTTTCCAGACTTTTTAAGAAGACAGAGTTCAGTTATCAGGTTCTCGTCAAAATGCTCAGGCTGCTCGTCAGTTATTAGAGTGTAGTCTACAGGCTCGATCTCGTTAGCACTTATCTCCGAAGGGTTGAAGAGCAGCCTCTGCGTCTGAGTGACCACGTATACGCACGAGTATTTGTTTAACAGTGTTAACACTACTTCTGCTTTGCTAGGCCTAACGGCGTTCAAGCTCGCGCTTCCCAACGAGAAAGCTTTTTCAAAAAGGGGTAATAAGCGTTTCCCCAAGCCTGTTGACTTGGATTAATCTCTGTAAAACAGCATTTTCAAGAAGGAATGCCAATGTCTTCGTGAATCTTCTCGTGAAAAGCTCTCACCTTAGCCCTCCATCCGTCAAACCCCTCGTGAGACGGATAGTTCACGTATAATTGTCTGAAATCCTCCATGAGTTTAACAGTCTTATTAAGCTTCAGAAGGAAACCCGGCCTACCGATGCTTGCGAAAAACCTTGACGCTTTCTCAGTCACGTTAAGCTTAAGTTTCTCACCCATACTTGCCTTCAGAAGATCTTCACTCTTAATGAGCCCCTGAGCCAAGCCATAGTTTATCAGCTCGTTGTTCAAGCCTTGGAGGAAAATCCTGAAAACATCTAGTGCAGCTTGTTTAACACCGTAGTTTCTCAGGTATTCCAGGTTTAAGCCCCAGAGAGCCTCCTCATCGACACGACCCTGCTCCAAGGCTTCTGCAACAGTCTTGGCTGCAAGGAAGCCGCCAATCATTGAGGAGCCTATGCCACCCCCATGCACAGGGTTAACCATGAAAGCCGAGTCTCCCACTGCTATGAACCCGTTCCACACGGCGGAGTCTATGGGTCTTCTAGTGGGAACTATTCCACCACCCCTATGTATAACGTTCAGAATATTGTCTTTGAGACAAGGAAGCTTTTCAACCCATTTTTTAAAAAGAAGCTTCGGGTTGGCCGAGTTTTTAATAACCCCCAGCCCCGCGTTAACTCTTCCCTCCCCCTCTGGAAAAACCCAGAAATAGCCGCCTGGCGCATCATCCATGTCCGTGTAGATGGCTGGAAGAGAGGGTGCCGTCTCCGTTTCAAGAATCTCCCTGTAGCACACGAGGGTCTCGTCATCGTCAAGCTCCTGGTCAAAACCTATAGTTCGAAGGCCTCTCGAGAGAACCCTTGAAACGCCCGTAGCATCCACAGTCACCTTTGCGTAAACCTCCTCCTTCCCACCATTCTTACTCATCAGCCTAACTCCCTTAACACAGCCCTGTTCCACAATCAGCTCCTTCACCTGTGTCTCAGGCTTAAACTCACACCCAGCGTCTAAAGCCAGGTTTAGGAGAAACTGGCCGAATTCAAGCCTGTTCAAAGCGTACGCGCTTAAGCCTTCGGCAATTACGCTAAGACGGCTATGCATGTCGGGAGAGTATATCTCTATCCCAGGGTATATGGAGAAATAGGTTTCACGAGGCAGGTTTAACCCCAGCCTCTCCAAGTGGTGCGAGCCAAGCGCGTCTCCGCAAACCTTGTCGCCAACCTTCTCCTTTGGAGACTTGTCCACTAGGAGAACCTTGAGCCCCCTTCTGGCGGCTTCCCTGGCGAGGGTCGCGCCGGCCGCGCCGGCACCCGCAACACACACCTCGTACATTTTAGGCGTTTTAAGTTTCAAGGTGGATAAAAGGGTTTCTCAACAGTTTTAAGCAGTCAGATGAGTATTGGAAACGTGGAGAATCCCGGCGGTGAAATGGGTTTCGAAACGATGAGCATCATGGAGGGGAAGGCAGAAATAATCGTGCCTAGGCTCGACTACTATAGGGTTTCTCCCAATGAGTACGTGCCTTCTAAGGCGCCCGTCTTCTATAATCCTTTGATGAAGGAAAACAGGGATTTTACGGTTTTGATTGCGAACATTATCAGGAGGGAGATTGGGCGCAGCCTCTGTTTCGGAGATTCGATGGCTGGTGTTGGGGTTAGGTCAATAAGGGTTCTGATGGAGTCTGAATGGGAGGAGGCGTGTGTAAACGATAGGAGCCAAAGGGCTTTTTCAACCATAGTGACGAATGTTAAGCTGAACGGTTTGGAAGGAAGAGCACACCCTTCTAGAATGGATGCAAATGTTTTCCACGTAACGCATTCCCTTGGGGGCAGCAGGTTCGACATGCTTGACGTAGACCCCTTCGGAACCCCTGTCAGGTTTATTGACACATGTTTTCAAGCTGTTAAACACGGCGGCATGCTCAGCGTAACAGCCACAGACACCGCTAACCTTTTCGGGGTACATAGGCGGGCTGCAGGAATACTCTACGGCGTAAACATTTTTAAAACAGGCTTTATGAGGGAGCTCGGGGTCAGGGTTCTACTTAAGGCGATGGCCGAGGCTGCCGCCAGGAACGAGAAAGGCATAGAGCCGATTGTTTCAATCACGAGCAGGCATTATGTAAAGGTTTTCGTCAGGGTTTTGAAGAGTAGGAAGCATGCTTTCAGAAACATTTCTCAAATTGGATTCCTTAAGGTTAGGAAGACGGGGAAAATTTATGTGCCGCTGGGCGTGGTTGATGCTGGTGAGGGATGCGGGGAGGATTGCATGCTGCTCGGCCCTCTGTATACCGGTGAAACACATTCAAGAGAATGGCTTGTAAAAATGTTGCTTCAGAAAACTGAGAAAATCTGGTTGGATGGAAATGTTTTCAGAATTGTTGAGAGTCTTCTTTCAGACGATCAGAAGACCGTTGGAAGCATTGATTTAATCGGGTTAGCGTCAAGCTTCCGCCTTAGTCCTCCGAGAAGAAGCATAGTTATTGAGAGACTTTTAGAGAAAGGGTTTTCAGCTTGCATAAGCGGTTTAGACAGTAACTGCATTAGAACCAACGCTGGGCTTGAGGAGTTGATTAAAATTATTAAAAGCCTTTGAAAAACTTAGCGACCAAATAAAATTCTGAACTACCCTTACGGGAGGCCTTAGGCTTAAGCCTTTTAACGAACCTGAATATTCTTGAAGCCTTCCTGTAAACCTTCTCGGAGTCTTCTCCCTCGAAAACCTTAACCACCATCGATCCCCCTGTTTTTAAAAGGCCTCCCGACAATTCGAGGACCCTCTCCACCATCTCAATCTGCCTAGCATGATCGAGTTCGTAAACCCCCGACATGTTCGGCGAGAGATCTGAAAGAATTGCATCAAACCGGCTTTTAGATTCTTTCAAAACCTTTTCAACGAAATTCTCGTCGAAGACGTCCAGTATGATTGTTTTAGCATTCTCTAGCTTTAGGTCTCTAACCTCTTTAAGGTCGACCCCGATAACCAGCCCGGAGCCTCCGGCCGCTTCAGAAGCCACTTGAAGCCATCCTCCAGGGGCGCAGCCAATATCCAGAACAACATCCCCGGTTCTTATAACCCTGTATTCACTCAATATCTGCTTAAGCTTATATGAGGCCCTGCTCCTGTAACCTTCCTTCTTCGAAAGCAGAAAATAAGGGTCACGCCTCCTCTCTTGAAGCCATCGCCTCTTTGACTTCAACATCCATGCCTCCGATCCCTATTGTAAGTATCCATTTATCCAATAGTTCGCAACGCTCCGGACTTACCACGGATCCTGATGCACAGCCCTTGTTAAAATGCTGGCAGGCGAAACAGGGCGATCCCTTCAACGAGTCTATCTTCGGCACCTTACGCGTGGAATACAGCTTATACGTCCACCTTTCCTTATGAAGCACCTTCTCCCTCTTTATCAGCCCCCAGGACTCAAGTTTCAAACATATTCTTGAGCCTTCTCTGCTTGAAATGTTAAGCATCCTGTATAGATCCGTCTGCACTATCCCGTCCTTGGAGCGCATTATGATGTTAAGAACCTTCCCTTCGAGCCGATATCTTCTCGAGACCTTCCTGACCACCGAGGCTTTATCACCATTTTTAGTATTAGTGCCTCTAAGCTATAAAGATTTTTTGAATCCTATGCTTTTCTAGGCTTAAAAAACACGACATCCCCCTTCTCAACCTTCCTGCCGTCTCTTTTTAAAACAACTACCGCATAAGGCTCCTTAACAGGGCCTATTATGTCCGTAACACTGCCGATTACTTTCATTTCCCTAGTTAAGACCAGCGAACCTAAGCCGACCAGACCCTCAAGCTTTGCCACAGCAATCCTCCTGTTAAGAATGTTTTCGACAACCCCCCTACGTTTCAACTACCACCACTTTTCATAGTTCTCCCGATTTTTTCAACTAGGCTATTTTTCCCAATACCCTTGCAGAAGACCACTACCCTCCCGCACTTAACATTGTTCATCCTCGGGTACGCCCTGTCAGGTTCCACTACCGTCTTAAAACCAAGCTTCTTACAAGCATTTTCAATTCTGGCTAGGCTCGGCGACTCCACTGCGAGGTTCTTGGAGACACGCCTGCCCATTTTCCGAGAGACTCGAGAATCGAAGTATTGCGGGTAAACTATTACGTAATGCTCTTTCGAAATGCCTTTCATTTTGAAGAAACCAGTTTAGCGTTAACAATCCCGTTTGCTCCAGGCTTAGAGGTCACCAGAGCGTCACCCAGCTCGGTCTTTATTATAGCACCCTTAGTAATTATTTTCATTCTACTGAACTCCCTATTCGCAGGGTTATCCACCACATCCAAGATCTTGGTTTTTACAACCTTCTCTTTTTCAACTGCAACGTTAGCGTAAGCAGCCTGAACAACCCTAAGCTTTAAGCCTCCTCCCCTAACCCTGACCTTCTCAACCACGCTGTTCTCCCCGATTCTCGTCATTGTTGGTGGCCTGCCCATTTCGTACTTGCGTTTCCCCCTATAAGGGTGCTTTTTTCCTCCGGTCTTCTTCTTTTTGAAAAGGTCCCCGTGGTATACTGACAACCTGTTTAAGGTTCCTGAAAATAATGCTTAAAAACTTATTCCCAGACTTTTCTCCGAGCTCTATGAGGCCGGAGGGTAGCCGGGGAGTGTTTAATATGAGCGTTGAAAAGGGTTTTCCAAGATACATTAAAAAGCTTGCGGATAGTGTTCTAAGGCTTAATAGTGTTGGCTGACGCAGAGAGGGTTTAGAGATTGCATCTGACGAGAATCGAGCTCAGAAACTTCAAGTCGATAGGAGGCAGGCAGGTTATAAGCCTGAGTAATGGGCTGACCGTTTTAACCGGTAGAAACGGCTCTGGGAAATGCGTAGCGCCCTGGACAATCATAGAACGGCCGTGGGGGGGAGTAACCCTAGAATCCTTTTTCAAAGAACTGTTTTCAGAAGGTTTTAGAATCAGCCTAGAGGATGGGGAGTACTTAGTTCCCTCTAGAGAAGCACTGCTCGTAAGCTACCACCCGTCCCTAGGAAGCGTTGAGGCCGGGATTACCGCCATGTTCAGGAAACCATATGAAGGATGGATGTTAAAAATTGAAACTGCCACAGG
>JAWCMB010000006.1:9954-17767 GCA_038850115.1 Thermoproteota archaeon | reverse complement strand
AGGTAGGAGGATTGAAGTAACTCCGGAACACAGGCTAATGGCGGTCTACGGGAACGGGGTACATAGGTGGATTGAGGCTGAGCAGCTCTCCGTAGGCATGAGGATAATGATTGTGGAGAACGGGAAAACAGGTTTCGATGTCTTAGATAGAATCGTGAAGAGGCTTTGGAAAGGAAGGGTTTACGACATATACGTTAAGAACGTCGGCTCATACATTACCGGAGACGGGGTGATAGTTCACAATAGTAATCTAATCGACGCGATACGTTTCGCACTGGGGGAAAACAATCCCAGGCTTCTGAGAACAGACAGGCTGTCTTCTCTTGTTAACGATAATGTTGGAAAGGAGGCGGAGGCTTATGTGAGAATAACAATAGACAATAGCGATTCAATGATGCCCGGCCAAGAGAAGCTGATCACAGTAGCTAGGAGAATGAGGCGTGACGGAGAAAGTACGTATTATCTTAATGGTAGAAGGACTTTTAAAAATGTAATTGAGGACATGATCTCCTCAACAGGTCTCTCCGCAAGAGGATACAACATAGTATTACAAGGAGAGATTTCTAGACTGGCTGATAAAAACCCGTTAGAAAGAAGGAAGGAAATAGAACAGGCGCTCGGCTTAGCTCAATATGACGAAAAGAAGGCGGAGGCGCTCAGCAACCTGCAGCAGGCAGATAATAATCTTAGGGTGGCGCAGGCCAGGCTTCAAGAGATCGATAGAAGAATGCTTCAATTGGAAAGAGAGAGAAACATTCTCCTCAGAAGAAGAATGATTGAAAAAGAGGTGGAGAAAATGCAGATAATTATCAACTCGTTAGAGTATTGGAGGCTTGCTAGAAGACTGGAGGAAACAACCCGAAACTTAGAGGAGAATGTTAATCTGCGAGCCAGGCTTGAAGCAGAGTTTGCCTCCAGACAGTCTGAAAAAAGAAGCCTTATGGAGAGGATGGAGGAGCTTCTAGAGGCAGCGTCTTCATCAACCCCTGATGCCGAGAGGATAAGGCTCCAATATGAGTTGAAAGGCTTGGAGAAAAGGCTTGAAGAAGCCTTTGAAAGGCTTGAGAGAAACAGGAATGAGTTAAACATTATTAAAAGAGAATTGTCTAAAAATAAGCGGAAGAGAGGTAAGGGCCTGAGGAAAACGGTGTACCTGGCAAAGGATTACAGAAGCATTCTTGAAAAACGCTCCTCAATCAACATCCGAATCCTTCGTCTTCTAAACGAGAAGAAGAGGCTTCAAGAGGCTGAAAAAGAACAGGCTGATGAAGTTTCCAGCATGATGAACAGGCTGATCTTGGCCAACAGGGATTTAGACAGGCTGGTACTCGAGGAGGAGAATTCGGAAAAAATGTTGAAAGAAGTTGTTACCTATTATGGTAACCTAAAGAGGAGAATAGGGTCTTTAAGCAGAAGGAGAAAAATGGAGATGGCTAGAAAAAGCATGGTAACTGAGAAAATGGCTGATCTTGACAGAGTTTTAGCAGAGAGGAGGAGGATGCTGGATGAAATAATGAACACTGTTAAAATCTTGATGAGCAGTTTGGATTCGTTTAGAATCCTTTTTGCGAAGGTTTCTGGGATAGCAGACTACGCTATCCAGGATGAGAGAAGGAGGAGGGCTCTAGATCTTGTGAAAAACGTTTCGGAGAAAAAAGGCTTAAGTATTTACGGGGTTCTAAGAGAGAACCTCTGGTTTCCAAAAGAGTTGAATAAGGCTGTTGAAAGCTTAGCTGGCGATTGGATCGACGCTGTACTCGTTGAAGGCTCTCTAGACATGCTTTTCCTAATGAACTTTCTTGGTGGAAAGGGCATTGGGATTAAAGTGTTGACCTCCGAGGGAGAAGTAAACAGAAAAGAGGTACCAGTTGAGCTCAGTAAGCGTGGCAAGCACGTAATGGATGTGGTTAAATACCCTAAGAGTATTGAGAAACATGTCTTAAAGCTTTTCTGGAACAGTGTGGTGGTTAACACTGCCGAAGATGCTCTTGTCTTTGCTAGAAGGGGGTTTAGGGCTGCAACCATAAACGGCGAGGTTTTCACGGTTGAAGGAGGACTGGTCAGGGAGAACATTGATGAAAGGCTTGAAAGCATCAGAAGCGTTGTGAAAAGCTTCTCTGAGAAAGCTAGCGAATTATCCGAGATACTTGAGACTATGAATAACCATGTGAGACCAGTTTTAAGCAGTAAAATAGTTGAAGCGTCAAGCATTCGAAGCAGGCTTGCTGAGGACCTGAACGCCATTGACTCTCGAATGGAGGAGCTGGGAGAACAGTTAGGCGCTCTGACTAGCGAGTATTTGGAAGCGTCTCGAAGACTAAGCCAAGCATTCAGAAGACGCGATGCGGGCAAGAAGCGTTTACTGGAAAGAGAAAGGAGAAGGCTAAAATCCTTAATCTCATCCAGAGAGAAAAGCATCGGCAGGACTCGCAAAAGAATAAGGCTTATTGAAAAAGAGTTGAGTAGGCTTGAAAAACAAAGAGATGCTTTCAAAAGCAGACTGGCCCTGATTGAGAACATTATCAGCAATCTACGTAGAAAGACTGCAGAATACAGGAATACTGAGAAGACTCTGAATGAGAAAATCGCAATGATCAAGGATGACAACAGAAGGGTTTTAAGCCTGATTCGCGATTTAAACACAAAGATTGAGGATTTGAAGAGGGGGATAGGAGGAAATATAGAAGTTGCACGTGAGGGAGTGGAGGATAAGAGGAGGGAGCTGGTTGCAACCATCCGGAAACTGGATAAGGAGATTGAAGGGTTAAACGCAGAGGTTAACAGGGTTAAAGACGTTGAGAGGAGGCTGCTGGTTGACAAGGAGATGAGTGAAAACAGGATCCAGGAGTTGAAAAGCAAGATCCCGGGTCAGCCGATTAAAGTTTCAGAGGACAAGGAAGTTTTAACGGAAAACTACCTGAACATTCTCAGGAGCGAGCTTGAGAAGGTTCAAGAAGTAAACATGCTTGCCATTAACCAGTATGAGCAGGAGGTTGATTTCTACAGAAACGCTCTTGAAAGGATTAATGAGCTTGAGGAAGAAAGGAGGAGCATTCAGGAATTCATGGAGGACATTGAAAGGAGAAAAAGGGAGGCTTTCCTAGATGGATTGAACAAAATAAATAAGTATTTTTCAACATTCTTCAACAAGATGACTGGCGGCGACGGATGGCTTCAACTCGAGGATCCTGAAAGGCCTTTTGAAGCTGGATTAACAGTATATGTTAGATTCCCAGGGAAAGAGGCGAGAGTAATAAGCGGGGTGAGCGGAGGGGAGAAGTCTGTGGCAGCATTATGCCTGGTTTTCGCCATGCAGAAACTCTTTCCCGCAGCGTTTTACATTTTCGACGAGCCTGACGCACACCTAGATTACGTTAACGTTGAGAAGATGACGGACCTGTTGAAAGAGGTCTCTAAGGAAAGCCAGATAATAATTGTTTCCCTTAGGGATGTCGTCGTAAGCAAGGCAGATAAGGTCATAGGAGTCTACGTTAAGAACGGTTTCTCCAGGTTCATAGAAATGCCTGCTGGGAAAGCATTGGAGGAGACAACGGTTGTCGGATGAGGTGCGAGAAGCAACCGATATAGTGTTCGACCTGATTAAACTCAGGAAAGTAAACCCTTGGGATATTAAAATCTCAGGAATCCTTAGACAGTTGTCTAAGGAGCTGCGTGAAAAAGGGTACTTACAGTTCACACTCTCAGGATTGGCGCTACTAGCATCATCCATAATCTACCTCAGGAAAACCGAAGCACTTCTATCAATAGACTCCGAACTTAAGCATAAGGCTCAACAAACAGAGGAAACGCTGGATATTCCTCTGGATCTCCTTGGAAAAATAAGCCCCTTAGAGGCCGCTATCAGGCCGTCTCAGCCAGTCATAGATCTTGAACGCCTTGTGAAAGCTCTCTCGGAAATACTGGAGAAGGCTTATTCAAAGAAGCCTCTGGAGGTGGAAGAGCCCCTTCCACCCATCGTGCCTCAGCCAGATGATTTCATAAGGGAGATTGAGAAGAGGGTCGAGGAGTTTAGAACCACTCTCTATGTAATCATAAGCCGGCAGGGCAAGGTTTCAATAAGCTCACTGCTTGAAGGCAAACAGCCTCTTGAGGCAGCGAGAACATTCATACTGATACTTTTTCTCCTTTCCGAACCCGGCTTCGACATCCTTTTCGAGGATGAGAAGTACTATATAGTGATGGAGGATGGTTTCCAAGGATTCAGAGTATAGGAAAAGGATTGAGGCAGCTCTCTTCGCATCCGGAAAACCATTGGGCATAATGCAGTTGAAATCGGCGGCAGGCGTTAGGAAGGTTGAGAAGGTTGAAAAATATTTGAAGGAACTAGTTGAAGAATACAGGGTTAGAGACACGAGCCTTGAAATAGTTGAGATAGGGCAAGGAAATTATATGCTGAGGGTCAAGCCAGAATACACGGGCTTCGTTAAGAGGATCGGCGTAAAACCGATGATAGGCCGTGCCGTCTTGAAAACACTTACGCTGATAGGTCTTAAGCAGCCTGTTGTTCAGTCTAAGATTGTCGGCCTGAGGGGGTCGCACGCATATAAGCAGATTAGGAGGCTGATTGAAATGGGGTTGCTCGAGTCTAAAAGAGAGGGAAGAAGCAGGCTGCTGAGGCTGACTCCAACTGGTTTAAGCATCTTCGGTGCGCGTAGTGAGGATGAGCTTAGGCAAGCCTTAAGAGCCCGGCTTCAAACAGAGCCCCAGTATGAACAGGATAGGGAAGATTCAAGATAGGTTAATAGGAACCGGCATAGATCTACTTGTTTTAAGGGAGCAGGGGAACATAATCTACGCAGTTGAAAGCGAGCAGCCTGTTTCAGGTATGCTCCTAATACCTAGAAGCGGTGAAGCCAAGCTGCTTGTGACTTCTCTCGAGAGCGTTAACATGCCTCCGGTGTTGAACGGTGTTAAGGTTGTGAAGCTGAATAGGGGTGAGGGATATTTGCAGCGGCTTCTGAGGGAAAAACACGAGGGATTGAAGTACGTAGAGTTCGACTCTTTTGAAATGCAGGAAGCATTAAAACTGGAGAGGGAGCTCCATGCCCTCGTGAAAACCGGAAGTAAGATAGTTAGCGAAATGCGTATGGTTAAGGATGCGCGTGAAGTAGATAGGGTTAGGAAGGCTGCTGAAATAGCGACCCAAACGCTTGGAGAAATCATCTGTAAGTTAAGCGAAGGTGTCGCTGAAGTAGAGGTTGCCTGCGAGTATAATTCTAAAATAGTCCTGAAGGGTGCCTTAAAACCGGCTTTCGAAACGATAGTAGCTTTTGGAGAAAACTCGTCCAACCCGCATTCAACCCCGTCTTCCAAGCGACTGAGGAAGGGAGATATTATGCTGATAGACGCTGGAGCGGACTATCTGAACTATAAGAGCGATTTAACGAGGACGATGGTTTTCGGAGAAACCTTGGAGAAAAGCGACGCCACCCGGATGATCGAGGCTGTTGAAGAGTCAAAGAAGGCTGTTGAGAGGAAGGCTCTTCCAGGCATCAAAGTGTATGAGATGGACAGGCTAGCCTGCGAAGTATTGGAGGAATATGGTTTAAGCAAGTATTTTGCGCACAGCCTTGGGCATGGAGTTGGAATCGACATTCACGAGCCACCTGCCATCTCCCCGTCGAGCAGTGACGAGCTTAAAGCCGGGAACATTATAACGATAGAACCTGGGGTTTATATTCCTGGCGTTGGCGGAGCGAGGGTTGAAGACACTTATCTCATAACCGATTCAGGGCCTTTAAAACTCACTTTCAACCTTCACTGACAGGGTGCAATAAAAGCATGCGAACACGAAATGATTTTTAAACACCGAACCGTCTCTTCCTCTTCTGATATATTCGTATCGCCCTAAGCAGGTCTATCCTCCTAAACTCAGGCCAATACACGTCTATGAATACTAGCTCGCTGTAGGCGGACTGCCAAAGGAGAAAGTTACTAAGCCGCTCCTCCCCAGATGTCCTGATTATCAGGTCGGGATCAGGTTCAGGAAGATGAGCAGTGTAAAGCCTTTTCGAAATAGTTTCCTCATCTATATCGTTGGGTTTTAAAGATCCCTCAGATATTTCTTGAGCAATACTCTTAACAGCGTCAACTATTTCAGCTCTCCCACCATATGCGAAAGCTATGTTCAGATAATGGGAGGAATAGCTCTCCGTTTCCTTCTCAACTCTCTCGATGCACTGCATAATTTCCGTGGGAATAAGTTCCCTCCTGCCGATCACCTTGAGACGCGTCCTACTTTCGTGCAGAACCCCCTTGCTCATTACCTCGATAAGCTTGTCTTTGAAAAGCCTGAATATTAACTCGACCTCTTCATACGGTCTTTTAAGGTTCTCGGTCGAGAAGACATAGAGGGTTACAGTATTTATGCCGAGATCGTAACACCATTTAAGAACCTCTTCAACCTTTTTCGCGCCGAAAACATGTCCCAGATATTTTTCTAAACCCTTTGATTCCGCCCACCTTCTATTGCCGTCCATTATTATGCCTATGTGCTTCGGAAGCGACAGCTGACCAACCTGTCTAGCGAGACCCCTCTCGTAAAGCCATAGGGAGAACCTATTTCTCGAAATCTTTGAGGCAATACCCTCCACAATCAATTAGCGTCAGGCTATTTTTATCTCCTGCTCGATTTTAAACATTTTCAACGATTTAAGAAGCCTTACCGCTAACACTACGGAGACATTTACTGCGAACACCAGTACCAGTGTAAGAAGGCTGACGTAAAGCAGTATGTTGAGATCGAATGAAGGCGTGGATGCGGCTAGCCCTAAGGTTTTAAGCAGAGGAGTAAGCGTTACTATGTTTGCAAGTATTGTGAGGGAATCCTGTATGCTTGGAGTAGTTAAAGGATATCTTATTGAGCCGCTTAAAAGCGTTATCGCAACGCCACATAGCAGGATGTCAATGGTCTGTGCGATGAACCTTGCGATGCGAGTAATCAAATTTTCATTTGGAAGGAAGCCTGTTGAAAGCCCTGAGAAGAAAGAGAACAGGATTAGCGATACCCCTGTAAATAATAATAGTGTTTTGAAGATTAGCATTTGCGGAGGCATATCTCCTCCGAAAACCTGCTTAAGACCTGCTGAAAGAAGCCGGTCTAGGTCGAAGCCTTTCATCAAAACTGCCACACCTATTATTCCCCAGAAAGCAGCGTTGACTTCCCTAGAGGAGCCGAAATAACTCAAGAGTGTTAATGTTATTATGGTCAGACCTCCTAGCCCAAGAAACCATTTTTTAAACCTGGGGTCTGAGAAAAGCATTTTCAAATATCTTCCAAATATTATGTAGGATTCCTCTATAGCGCGGCTCTGCTTTACCACAACTCTTTTCACTCCGGTAAGCGGCAGCCTCGCCTTTATGACGGGCTCTATATCCTCCTCCCCAAATCCGTCCGTCACAAGGTAAACCTCAGAAGGATTGAAAGAGTTTGCGACACGCATTATTTCATCCATAGCCTTTCGAGACGCTTCAAGCCCACCATCTTTTACACCGCCAACCACGCTGACCTCGGTCAGGTAACCCGCTTGGGAAAGCTCGTCGGAAAGCCTGATCGAAGCAAACATGGCGTTTGAATCAGCCTCCTCTGAGTCCGTTAAGGCAAGCTTCTCAGCCGCCTTCAAAACGTTATCTCTCCCTACTATAGGAGTCTCTAAACCAGTTTTACCGCCCACATCGTCATCCAGGTCCACGCATAGGATTAAGGCTCTCTTAGTATTCTCTTCCAACAGCTCCTTTAACATTAATAGGGTACTCATCATTAAAAAGCTTTTGTATGTCCAAACCTTCTAAA
>JAWCMB010000006.1:0-9944 GCA_038850115.1 Thermoproteota archaeon | reverse complement strand
GTTAAACTATCTTACTTGGGTTGACCATCCTGAGTCTCGATCATAGCTTTAAACTCTTCCCAGTCGAGCGACTCGCCCCGTTTAAGCTTCTCTTGAGCATCTAGGGCAAGCTTACTTTTGACGGTTTCCTCCATTTTTAAACGCTTAGCCTGCTCCTCCTGCATCATCAGCACGCGCCTCATTTTCGCCAGATAAGACTTTGCATCTATCTCGACCATTTTCATGAAGAGCTCATCCTTCTTCTTCTTGGTCTCCTCTATCTCTGAATCCAGCTTGGAAAGCTCGTCCCTCCTCACCTTCTTATCCTCTAAGAGCTGTTTAATCTTAGCATGGCAAAGATTAGAGGTTTCCACAAGCCTGGCCTTCTCATTGTTCTTCTCCATAATCATGGACGCTATCTCCTCCATCTTCTTTTCGAAATCCCCGATATTCTTCCTCATGCCAACTACCGCTTCAACTTCACGCAGAATCATCCTTGCCGTCTCAATCTCTCTGACGAGCTCAGCCTCCTCTTTCGGATCCAAGTGTTCAGTTGCAAGCCTCCATTCTAGCCTGGAGAGCTGTGCCCTAGCCTCCTTCTCACTTATCCTTATCTTCCTGGAACGGCTTTTAATGACGACTCTTTTACGCTCCATCTCCTCCTTAAGGTTTTTCTCTGAAGCCCTCAGTTGCGTTATCTCATCCTTAATCTTTTTAATCTGCTCATTAAGCTCGTTTCTTTTAGACATGTGTTCGTCAATCTGCTTGCTTAACGCAACCACCTCGTCCCTAAGCTGTCTTCTACGGTCTACAAGCTCCTTAAGCCGCTCCTTCTGTTTTTTAAGCTCATCTTCGATCTGCTTAACATAGGCCCTTGTTTCAACGCCCTCTGTTTCTTGGAACGCGGGCAAATTGCTGAGGAACTTTAACGATGGTTTAATAAATATTTCCCACAAGCGGGAATCCGTTTAAAAAGCCTGTTCCTGCGTAAATTCCTCGCCTGTCCCAAGAATCCTCGTTATCTGAGAATAAACATCTATGAAACCCTCGGCAGTGACTGCTGAAACCGGTATGGGCTTGTTCAACCCGCTTAGGAGAGACAATGCTCTTGAAAGCTCCTGTCCAAGCTTCAGTTTTTCTCCTTTGTAGGCCTTGCTAATAACCTCGTAGAGCGTCAACGGGTTTGAATACCATTCTTCAATCCTCTTAACTAAACGGGGGCTTGCCAAATCCACCTTGTTGACAACGTTGAGCTGAGGTATCGTGAGTGAAGCGTAGACAGATATGCTTAAGTAAAGCGACGCTAAAAAACTCAGCGGCTCAAGCATAAGAGCATAGTCAAACAGGTAAATCACCATCCTAGGACCCCCGAGAAAGTTTTCTGAGAAGGCTCTTCCTACTGGTCTGAAGGCGAAAAGCTCTATCTGGCCAGGAGTGTCGACTAAGGCAAGCTCATAACCCATAGTCTCAATCTCTTCACTTATCTCGTGAACCTTAACAGCGATAAGGTCTGAAGCGACGGTTAGAGCACTGTTTGGCCCAAGCCCGATGTCTTTCATCAGTCTCTCCGTGTCAACGTATGTTCTAACGTCGAAATCAGCAGAATATGGTAGGTTTATAACACCCGGATCCAGATTAATCCTTGCAACATCCACCCCTTTTTCCTCTATCCATTGTGAGAAGTTTTTCACGAACGTCGTCTTACCGCTTCCAGCAGTACCTATTAGGAAGACGGCCTTCATAAAATCACCTTTCCGGTAAGCCTTGCTCCAACGCTCACACTATGGAGGGGAAGCCCTTCCGTACTGCTCAACGCGCCAATATGCTTATTGGCCGATTCCAAGTATCTTGTTGAAAAACTCTGGTAGGAAACTAGTCTAAGATAATCCAGCAGAGTCACCCCACCCCTAACTCTCGCGTATTCGCCGGTTGGAAGAATATGGTTGCTTCCAGAAACATAGTCGCCTACAGCCGGTGGGGATGATCTTCCGAGGAAAACTGTTCCGGCAGCTGTGATTTTTCTAATAATTGCTTTAGGTTTCCTAACATGCAGAGAAACATGCTCCGGCGCCAGCGAATTGCATTTTTCAATACCCTCCCTAATAGAGCGAACCAAGTAAAGAGTAATCCCGGTTTTTAAATGCTTTTTCCCCTTAATCTCCTTGAAAATCGCCTTGACTGATTCCGCGACGCGACGCGAGTCTGTGACAAGCGCTACAAAAGCATCTGGCGAATGCTCAGCCTGTGCAGCGAGATCCAGCGCTATGAAAACGGGATTAGCATCAGAATCCGCGAGCACGACGAGCTCTGATGGACCCGCTGGAATATCTATCGACACGCCGTAGCTACTTGCAACCATTTTCGCGAGGGTTACAAACCTGTTTCCCGGGCCAAATATCTTGTCAACCCTTGGAATGGACTCGGTGCCGAAAGCGAGCGCCCCTACTCCGGCAACCATGTTACACCTATAAACCTTATTCAAGCCCATTAATTTGGCAGCGTAAAGTATAGCCGGGTTTACAGAACCATCTGGCCTCGGGGGTGTTAAGATATGAATTTCCCTGACGCCAACTATGACAGCGGGATAGGCCGCCATTACTAAAGTCGAAACATAAGATGCTTTTCCACCGGGGACCAGAACACCGATTTTTTCAAGCGGGTAGAAACGGAGGAAATACTCGAACCCTCTTTCTCTTAAAGAAACAGGTTGAAAAGCCTTCATTTGCAGCTTAACAATTTTCTCGATCCTTTTCATCATGAAGAGAATCGCCTCCTTAACGCTTACGGTCAATTCCTCACCGGATTCCTTAAACTCCTTCTCGCTCACCATAAGCCTTTTTCTAGGAAGCCTAATATTATCAAAAGGCTTGGGACGAGAAGTATAGTCTAAGAGGGCCTCGTCACCCCTCTTCCTAACGTCTAGCATTATGCTCTCAACGTATTGCTTCTCCTCGTCGTTAAAGCTAGAGAGCTTAAAACGGCCAGCTGGATCAGCCATTTCATTAATAAACCGGAAAATACAAGGCTTTTAAAAATTGCTGTGTAAAGTCTCTAAACAGATCCTCCCAAGACTTCTCAGCCAATCACCAACCACCTAACACTCGTTTATTTCCAAGAATCACATTAGTCAACCGGTTAAAAACCTATTCTTCTCCAGACTTCTCTCTCAACCACCATTTAACAACTTCCTTCCTACGCCTCTTCTTCTTATCCTCGTCGCTCTCCATAACGGATCTTAAGAATCCCTCTTTAGTGGCCTTCAACTCCTCAAACTCGTAAACCCTTCCACACGTCTTACAAACATAGAGTTTTGTGGCTAATTCGTATCTTAGCTCCCCCCCGCAATCTGGACAGTAATAGGCAGGCAACCCCATATAGGAAAGAGGCTTTGCGTATAAACTTTTCGCAGAAACCAGTTTTCAGAGAGGCTTGCCGGACAGCAGTTTCCAAGAATATGGACAGAATATTCGCGTTCTAATGGGTATGGGGTCGCCGGGATTTGAACCCAGGTCGCCAGCGCCCCTAGCCGCACGCTATGCGCTCAGGCTGGTATCCTAGACCAAGCTGCCCGTTTTAACTCTAGACGACGACCCCTTGTTCTCGAGCAGGCTCAAGCAACTTAAAAACTTTGTTTCCAAACCGCCTCTACCCTCACCTAAGGTGAAGCCACCGTTGAAGCATACAGCTTGTAAACGTTTAACTGGAAAACGGTGAGGGTGGGGGATGTCCTCTCGGATCATAGAATCACAATACTCGGAGGACGACCCTCACCGTTTCCTCCTCGGAAATCGGAGGAGATTTATATAAAGTTTTACTCTGGAATAACCTGTTTAGCAATCTTTTTTGAACGCGTTTTCTTCAAAACCCTAAAACCGCAGTAGGGGCATCTCACGTCTCCCCTGAACTCCGACATTTCTTCCTCGCTTATAACCCTGTTACAGGCTAAACATTGAAGCTCCGGCATTGCGTATCTGCTTCCATGGCTCCTTAAAAACATTACGTATTCACCCCACTCTCCCTCTCTCCAGTTTACATTCGCAACCAAAATAAGCATCGAAGTAGTAATATGGATAAGATAAGCCTTGGAGAAAACGTTAGGCCGGGAAACAGTTTTTTTGAGGGACGAGGAGTATGGAAGAATATGGATGCTTCTGAGAATGTTTATGGAGAGCGAGAAACCTTTAACAGTAACTGTTGTAGCATGGGGAGGACCCGGAACAGGGAAAACAACTGTCGCGAGGAGGCTCATGGAGAATGCTGCGTATGCCTGGAAAAACCTTGAGCAGGTTTATTTGGCCCCTGTATCCACAGGGTGCAGTGGATTATTAGACACACTTCAGCACGCATCAGGTTTAAGAGGGTACTCTGGGCCTGAAATCCTTAATCTTCTACTTGGAGACGGGTTCAGGTTCCTCATCGTGATCGACAATGCTGAAACATTTTTACATGCAGAAGGGAGGATTTCTGCGGTTTTAAGGATGGGCGAGGCTTTTCCGGAGGAAAGCTTCTTCATACTAATGATTTTCAGGTCGGAGAAGGTTCCGATTGAAGTCGCTATGGTTCCACCGCCTGTTTATCCAATATATTTCAGACCATATGGGTTTGAAGAGATTCATAGCATACTTAGAGAATATCTTAGGGGCCGCGGGGATTGTTCTGCCGATGAAGAAGCTTTAGAGACTATAAGCAGGATTGCCAGTTTCAGCGGGAACGCTCGGCTAGCTCTATCTATTCTGGAAGCCTCCTTAAACGCTTCTAAAGAAAAGCATGTGGATGAGGCATGTGTTTCAAAAGTTTTGAGGGAACTGGCGAGTGATCCCTTAACGCTCATGAATGTAAATCTTCACGATGCTCATGAGAAGATGATTCTTAAGATAGTTTCAAGGCATCCGCAAAATATACGTTTGAAACATCTTTTTAAAGAGTACGAGAGAATGGCTGAGGAAAAGGGGGTGAAGCCTTTAGGATACACGCAGCTGTGGAAAAAAATCAGGATGCTTGAGAATAGAATGCTATTGGATTTTAAAGTCATAAACTTTAACGGTGGAAGAACAGGAGTAGTAGGGGGGAAAGATTTAGACTGAGCGATGAAATTATAAGCATGTTTGAGGAGATATCGAGTTCAGTTAGCGGATCGAGAATATTCTGGAAACTGTTTAGAAATGGTGAGATGAGCCTCTCCGAAATAATCAGACAGACTAACTTAAACCATAGGATAGTTAAGAAGAAAATCGGGAGAATGGTTGAAGCTGGGCTAGTCAAGGAGAAGTCCTTCGGGAGAATCAAAATATACATGATAAACCAAGAAAACCCGAATATTCGCATGCTATTAAATCTAGTTAGGAAAACCTCTTACGGGTTTCCCTAAGAATAATCGAGCTGTAGAGCTCCTTCAAACGCGGATCAACCAACTTACTGAGCGTACTGAGTCTGAAAGAATCATTCTTCGAAAGGACTCGGAGCAGGGGAATAAAGTCTCTCCTGAACGTAGACCTACCTACGTGGAGCTCCTTCATAAAAAAGGATTCAAGCTCCCTAAAGTTCCTCTCATGTTGAAACCTTTTAAACCTCTCCCTAATCCTGTTTGGAAAGGAGAAATTAACCCTGTTCTTCTGTGGGATTGCCAGGAAGGCACTGGCCAGCTTATGATAGAAGCACGGCAAGATCCTCCACATGGAGTTTTTCGATATTTGTTTAAAAAGTGCGTCGGCTTCAGCAACATATCTCAACGCCTGAAAAAGCGATTGCCTAGGTGAAACATGGGGAATGTTTTCAAAAACCCATTCCAGTAGGTCCTCAGGCTTTTCCTCTGATGAGGATAGTGCTGCAGAAGCCTTCTCCACAGTTGGGGCGAAGGCTGCTATCCTAAGCGTTTCAAAAATGTTTCTTTCCACGTTTCTATAGGACAATATTTTCTCTGCTTCTTTAACATCCACATCTTCACGAGAAGAGTGTAGAAGCTCCAGATCCTCTATCGCAGCCCTCATATCCCCTTCTGAACTTTCCGCGATAAACATTAGTACCTCTTGTCTACACTTAACTCCCTCGTTTCTACAAATATCCCTGAGCCTTTTAACTATGCTGGGTGTTCTTATCCGGTGCATTGGAATCATATACACCTTATCTCTTATTTTAGACAGGTTTGGCGACCAGGGGTCGTTCGCAGCCATGACAACAGGCACTCTCGAGAATTCTATCAGTTCAAGTAGGAAGCTTATTGCCCCCGAGTCTTCTCTTGAAATACCGTCTACCTCATCAAAAAATATCATTAGCCTGCTGCTGAACAGGCTCCTGTTGAAGGCGGCAGGCTTGATAACATTCTCCAAGTAATCCTCTTTCCTAGTGTCGCTTGCATTCGTTTCTATAACCCTGTAGCCAAGCGTTGAAGCTGCAACCTCAACAAGGATAGTTTTTCCAACTCCAGGTGGACCGTGAAGCATAGCAGCCTTTCCGCGTTCGTCCCATCTTTGAAGCCAGTCTAGAAAATCCTTTTTGGCAGCATCGTTTCCAACTATCTCGTCTAGGGTTTTAGGCCTATGCTTCTCCGCCCAGCTTAGTTTCGAGCCGCTCATTTTTGAACGTCAGCCACTAGGGCCGCTAGAACGGTGCTTATCTGTATTTCAGCATCAGCACCCATGGACACCCTGAAGTTCGCTTCTCCCAGGGCATTAACGACTTGAAGCCTCTTTCTCTCATCCATTTCAGCAGACATAAGCTCAGTGTTCAGCTCTCTAAGGATATCGTTTGCGGATAAACCGTCATCGTAGAGAAGCTTAGCCAATCTTTTTCTGGCAGAAGCGAAGTCTCCTTTCAATGCCTCACTTATCATCTCCCTTACTTCCCTGGGATGCAGGACTCCCACGACCTGTGAGACGTTTTCCCGAGTGATCTTCTTCAAACCACCCGATGCGGATTGAGCTATGTTAATCGCCTTCCTCATGTCCCCTCTCGCAGCCTTAATTACCTCTTCCAACGCTTCTTCAGACCAGGAGACGCCCTCTTTGTCAAGCACCCTTATCAAGCCTTCCCTTATGTGTGTAGGGCTCAACGGTGGGAACCTGAACACCGCGCACCTGGATTGAATGGGCTCTATTATGCCCCACTGGTAATTCGCCAAAAGAATAAATCTTGTGACGGAAGCATACCTCTCCATTATCCTTCTTAAAGCCTGCTGAGCATCCTGAGTCATGTTGTCACTCTCATCAAGTATCAATATTTTAAAAGGGACGC
This sequence comes from Thermoproteota archaeon, assembly GCA_038850115.1. Lineage (GTDB taxonomy): Archaea > Thermoproteota > EX4484-205 > EX4484-205 > JAAOZP01 > JAAOZP01. Next base: position 2,735 of record JAWCMB010000006.1, on the reverse strand, counting down.
CTGTTGAAGGCCTGCTTCTTGCGAAGTCCTTAACAACCTCTCTTATTGTGTTTATACCCCTCTCGTCAGAAGCATTAAGCTCGAGGAATCTTCCGGATGTGGCACTATGATAAAGGTCATTTACTAGAGCTAGAGCAGCAGTTGTTTTACCTGTACCGGGAGGCCCTACGAAAAGCATATTTGGAACATTTCCTATTTTAATGAACGATTTAAGTCGGCTTACAACCTCCTCTCTGTCAATTATCTCATCAAGAGTCTTGGGCCTGTATTTCTCCACCCATAGAAGGTCACTGACGCTCATAGTTAGCGGAAATAGTGGTTGTTTAAAGTTAAATGTTTCGCTTGCATCATCAAATAAGGTTTGGCCAGCGTGGGTATGGAGTTGTTGGAATGGGTGATAGGCAGCGAACTAAAGAGAATAAGGCTGGAATATGAGTTCGAAGAGACTCTGGTTATTCCCCAGGTTGAATCCAGAAGTCTTAAATTGCCTGGGCTGGGAGAACTCCCTATCGAGAAAGGCAGGGCAATAAGGGTTTTTAGGGGGATAGCGAGCCAGCTAGCTGACTCCGGTTTAGCAAGACTAGGAGAAGAGCCTTTAACTTTAAAAGACTTGACTGCAATGAGATGGCTTGAGGCCTCTGAGGAAGGGCTTATCAAGCTACCCGATTATTTTTACGTTAGGGCGGCTAAACTGATGCAGGCTCACAAGGAAGACAAGAAGCCGGAGATTCAGAACGATCTTCAAGAGATAGTGGACATAAGGGTCAGGAAGATATTTAAACTAGTGTTTTTAAAGGAACCTCCCCCAGGCATTCTCGAAAAGCTTCAGCCTGAGGAGAAGTTCCTTTACAGTCTATTAAGAGAAGCTTTAAACGGGTGGCGGCGGAGGTTGATATCTACAGATGGAGAGTAGCGGAGTCAAAGCCAAGACGCCTGTCGAAAGCCTTTTCCTAGACTTTATACGTAATTTTAGAGATGAAGCGGGTGAAAGAAAGTATTACGAGCAGATAGCCTCCCTCTCATCCTTGGGAGGCACATCCATCGTCATAGACTTCCAAGACATGCTTTCCTACAGTAGGGAGATGGTTGAAGAGCTTGTTGAAAACCCGTCTATCTTGGAGGAGATGAATAGAGTGGCCCTCTCCATTCTAAGTAGTCTCGACAAGGATTACGCCTCAAAAATACAAGAGGTTTCAGTCAGGATAAGAGGTTTAGGGAAAAGGATTTCGATAAGAGACATTAAGTCAAGCCTACTTGGAAGACTAGTATGTTTCGAAGGGGTCGTCGTAAGAATATCCGAGATAAAAAGCATACTGTCTAAAGGAGTTTTCCGCTGCAAGACCTGCAGCAGAATATATGAGGAACCTCAAACAGGCATCATACTAAAAGCGCCACGCTGCGAAGTATGTGGAACAAGCAGGCTTGCAAACTTCGAGTTGCTTCAAGACCAGTCTAAGTTCATAGATTACCAAGAGATAAGGGTTCAGGAGAAACCTGAGGACCTTCCGGCGGGAGTCATGCCTCATAGCATAAGCCTCAGGTTAACTGGGGATTTAACGGATAGGGTTAGGCCCGGCGACAGGGTTCAGATAACGGGGGTCGTGGTAGCAATGCCGGAAAGGCACCCCGTGAAGAATCTGCAGTACAGTACTTTCACATTAACCATCGAGGTGAACTATATAGAGGCGTTGACCCAAGAGCTTGGAGAGGTTACGGTCAGCCAAGAGGAAGAGAAGAAGATCAGGGAGATGAGCAGAGACCCCTGGGTATACCAGAAGCTGATACGCTCAATAGCTCCATCAATCTACGGTTTAGAGGAGGTTAAGGAAGCGATTCTTCTCCAAATGGTTGGAGGGGTCAGGAGAACCTATCCTGACGGCGTTACCGTGAGAGGAGACATAAACTTGCTTCTCATAGGAGATCCCGGAACAGCTAAAAGCCAACTTCTCAAATATGTTCAGAGGATAGCTCCGAGAGGTCTGTATACTTCTGGTAGAGGCGTTACAGCGGCAGGCCTTACAGCCGCCGTCGTCAGAGATAAGACTGGAAGCTTCACGCTTGAGGCGGGAGCCGTTGTGCTCGCTGATAAGGGGATAGCTGCAATAGACGAGTTCGAGAAGATGAAGGCGGAGGATAGGGTTTCAATACACGAAGCAATGGAGCAGCAGACAGTAAGCGTCGCCAAGGGGGGCATAGTGGCGACGCTGAACGCTAGGACAGCGATACTTGCGGCGGCGAACCCGGTTTACGGCAGGTATGATGACAGCCTCAATTTTAGCGAGAACGTTGAACTTCCTTCAACACTGCTTTCAAGGTTCGACCTCTACTTCATCATAAAAGACAGGCCGGAGAAGGAGGCTGATGCTAGGCTTTCAGACCATATTCTGCAGCTTCATATGGAAACTTATGATTATGGTGAGCAGACGATACCTCCGACAATGCTTAGAAAATACTTGGCTTACTGTAAGAGAATAGCTCCGAAGCTGACGCCCGAGGCAACTGAGAGGATTAGGAACTTTTTCCTGCAGTTGAGGAGCAGTAGCCAAGAGATGAATGCTCCAATATCCATAACCCCGAGGCATTTGGAGTCCCTGATAAGGCTCAGCGTCGCGAGGGCCAGGGTTCTTTTGAGAGAGGAGGTTACTGTGGAGGATGCGGAGGCAGCAATAAGGTTGATGAACTACAGCCTGAGCACAGCCGGTCTAGATGTCTCGTCAGGGAAAATAGATGTAGAT
>JAWCMB010000005.1:52958-53674 GCA_038850115.1 Thermoproteota archaeon | reverse complement strand
AAGATACTGCTGAAAGAAGAGCTTCAAGATCAGGCGTGTAAACTATCTTGTCGACGATGATTAAGTAAGGATAAACGTTTGAAAGAAACCTGAACATATCTCTTATTACCGTGTTCTCGTCACCTGTAAACTCCACCTTGATATTCTTATCAGGTATTTCCAGTCTGATTGTTGAAACCCTATTCATCTTAAAGACACCTCCTCAAGCCTAGTCGTTATCTCGTCGGCGATTATCTTCCCCTTCTCGGTGAGAACATAGTTGCCAAGCTCATTCCTAGTTACGATCCCCTCTCTAAGCATCTCTGAGAGCCTAGAGGGATAGCCTACTGAGACAATGCCGCTCTTACTCAGCTGCTCCCCTATTTCGCTCGATTTAAGGCCATTTTCAGCAAACTTCAGGATGAGAATTATTGCTTCCCTGCTCGTTAGAAACTCCTCTCTAACAGACAGTATTGGCTTACCGTCCTCATCATACTTAACGAAGCCGGGTATGAGGCTCAGCGTTGACTTTAACTCAGCCAGCCTGTTCTCAGTTTTCTCAAGCTCCAGATATATCTCTGGAATATACTTGATCATCTCCTTAACATCGTTAACATTGTCTCCAGTTATCTCAACCTCGCTTGAACCCTTCCTATATACCACCCTAATCCCCTTCAACGTTTACTACTACGTTAACGTAAACGTAGTTTATAAATTTTTCGGATGGTAGGCCGCTT
>JAWCMB010000005.1:0-52948 GCA_038850115.1 Thermoproteota archaeon | reverse complement strand
TAAAACCTGCTGCATTTTCTATACTTTTAACAGGCTCCATAAGGCTTCTACCCAAGTTAATGCCTAAAAACCAGGTCCTACTAAAACGCCAGAGCCGCTTCAAGACGAAGTTTTCCGGCTTTAAAAGGGGTAGACCAAGGTTCGGTTTGCCGCGGAAGACAGTAGTCTTAGAAACCTGTAGGTGCCTGTTTACGAATTGAAACAGCCACGGTTGGCCGAGAAACACCGTACAACCTTACCCGACTGTGAACATCGCTCGCATAATAAGAATAGGCCTAAGGGCTTAATTTAAAAACATAGTCTGAATCAGTATTCTTTTTAGAACGGTGATTAAAACTGAAGGCACGGGTTGCAACAGTTTGCCAAGGAGGAAGCTTCTATAGTTCAATAAATGAAAATAGAAAACATGTTGTAAAGCTTCTAGATTTAGCGCTTGCCAATAAGCCTGATATAGTTTGTCTGCCTGAGGCCTTCACAACTGCAAACGTTAACAGACCCGTTGAGGAGGTTGCAGAAGAAGTATCCGGGCCTACTGTAGAAGTCATAGGGAAAAAGGCTAGAGCCGCAAAATGCTATATTATTTGCCCAATACTAACCAGGAGGGGAGGGAAAATATGGAATTCCGCCATCCTGATAGACAGGAATGGCGAGATCATCGGAATCTACGATAAGGTTCACCCAGTCACCAGCTCTAGCGACTACACTGTTTTCGAGGGGGGAGTAAGCCCCGGTAAGGAGGCTCTGGTTTTCGACTTGGATTTCGGGCGCGTCGGAATACAAATATGCTTCGACATAATATTCCCAGAGTCTTGGCGAGAACTCGCGGAAAAAGGCGCGAAAATAGTCTTCTGGCCCTCGGCTTATAACGGCGGTTTTCCACTTCAAGTGTACGCCTACATACACCAGTATTACGTCGTATCTTCAGTACGCTCAGACAAGTCCAGAATAATAGACCCGCTGGGAAGAATTTTAGCCGAAACAGACCAGCGTATAAACGTGATTTACAGGGATATTAACACGGACTTTATTATTTCCCACTATGACTTTAACTACGATATACCGGAACGCATAATGAAAACGTATCCTGGACGAGTAGAAATAAGATCCAACATAGATGACGCACGCTTCATTGTTGAACCCACGGATGAAACCCTTAAAACCGAGCATCTTAAAAAGGAATTCGGGTTCGAAACCTTACTACAATACAATGAAAGACACCAGATAGCATACGCATCGATGCTTCAAGACAAACGTCCGCCAGCCCAGAAAGCAGCTCACGGAGACAGGCCTCAATACTCTAAGCAGAACCAGCTTGGCTAGAATAGGCGGAATCCGACCAAAAACTTTATATACTCACCACTCGAAATTCTTTATTCGAAGCAATACAACAAACAAAAGGAAATAAATATAGAAAAATATAGCGGGGTGGGCTAGCCAGGTCTATGCCGCAGGGCTCATAACCCTGAGATCGGTCGTTCAAATCGACCCCCCGCTACTCGCTTTTAACTATGAAACATTAACATCTCATGTCTTTAATTTCAAAGATTTCCATTGGAGCCTTATCCCAACCCTATCTCTTTGTACATCCATGTCCTCAATTTCGAGATCACTGACGTCCCTAACATTGTAGCTTGTAGCCCAATATCCCTTTCGCTAAATGCTCTTCCATCAATCCTTTGCTCGTTAAATTGAGAAAATTCTCTAATGTCTCTAAATCGAAATGATTCGCCTCCACAATTACCTTATTGGCATATAAAGGTTCAATTCACATAGTAAGGTGAACTCTATGAGGAATACGACTTCTTTTCCCTCTGCTACCCTTTTCACCTTAAGATCGTTCATAAACCTGCTAGCAACCGACCTTTTAAATTCCTCAAATTCGCCCCTTATATCTTCTATCGACTTTCGACATACTATATCATTTGAGACGATGGAATTAAGCAGCTCGATTGTGACAAATAATACCTTAACGTTGCCTCCATAATAAAATGCCGCGTCAAACATACCTTGGGCAAGATCTCTAACATTCCTAGGTTCGCTAGTGAAACCAGTAATATGGTAGTAAATATCTTCATTTCTTTCTCTAGCCGCGATATCTATGCTACATTATTTTACAGTTTCATCCCATCTCTTACTGACGTACTTCTCGCAATTCATTCCAACATCTTCGAACTCGTCGCCCCACTCCCAGACTGTAGCAAATTTAGGTTTCATTTCTGTCATTTTCTCCTTTCCTCGTCTATTAACTTTATTTGTTTGAACTTATTTATATGCTCCTCTGTCTCTGATCCTATTTCTTCTATAAATTTCAAGTGATCCTCTTCAGGAATATAAAAACGAAAAGAAGGGTATCTATGCCGTCCAGGAACCGCTTCCTCATCGTATGTACCAATATTGCCGGGATGAAATCCTAGCTCTATGAGCATCCCCCTTAATTCCCTCAAACCCTCTTCACAAGACGAGGATATGCTAATACTATGATGACCCGTTTCCGTGAGGGTAACCTCTCCATCCCCAGAGAAGAAACCCTTTAAGTATGCTCTCTTGCCTTCTTCATCGAGGTATTTCATAGGCGGGTGGAATTCGTAATGTTCTGGTCCTTTAATATTGAAACCCCAGAGGTCAAGCAACTTTCTTACTGTACACAACCTCATCGTAGTGTTGTCTTTTCTCTCCACGAGCCTTGTGGTATCCGATGTAATGGTGTGGGGTTATCCTATAGGTTTCCTCAAATAATTTGTCAAAAATCTCGGCGAGCTCCTGATCGTTTGTTTTAAGGTATGTTTTGTATATGGTGCTCTTACCCTCCTTCTCTTGGTATTTGGAGATGCTTCTGTCCGCAGCTATTAGTCCACAGAGTTCCGCTCTTCCAAGGTTGAATATTTCCCTGATTCCTTTTTGCGAAGCCTCTAGATCTATTCCGTGACTCAGCTCGAAGACAAACCTGTCCTCTTCAACTCTAGCTTTAGAAAAGATCCCGACGACCCCGCCACTTTTAAGCAACTCGTATCCGCAGCCCTCGGCTTGCGAACCTCATATTCTCCAAAGGTTCCAGCAACATGAAAGGTTTCCTCTTCTCTTTCTCCGCGTGCCTGTTCTCCCTCGAAGAACCTTCTCTCATACTATCTTATCCTTGAGCCGCTGCCCATTCATTTCGTCCTCGATAAAACCTTCTTCACGTCGAGCAGGTTGTGGAGGATGAGCGTCTTAAGGCCAAGCTCCCTGTCGCTGAACATCATGTCAATTATTTCCTGAGGCATTAACCCTTTGCAGACCTCGCAATCACATTCTTCAAACCGGATTTCAGGGTCACTAAGGTCATACGACCAGCCATCCTTAAAATAGCATCCGTGTCTGGCCTCCAAGAATCAAGAAAGGTTGCTGTAACTATTTATACCCTTATGATTAAGCCTGTGGCCAATACCGTAAATCAACAGCTCAAGATCCCTTCTTGTCCTCTTAGAGATCCACTTCAGGCTCATCAGGGCGCTGGGTAAAAGGTCTTCCAAGAGATTGTCCTCCAATAGTTCCCTTGCGGGCATTGCGAAGGAAACGTAGCCCATTTCAACCTGTTTCCTAATGGCCCAGTCAACCTGAAGAGGGTTGGCGCCCTTAACAAGGCCGATTAACGGGATATCTAATTCGAGGAAATCATTCGCAAAGGAAACAAGTCTTATTGTTTGAGACCATGAGAGGAATAGTGGATCGTCGACATATGTGTAGTTATCAGGGACCATCGTAGCGTCCGGCCTAAGGTCATTGATCAGCCTGAAGTAATCTTCAATTCCCAGCCTATCAAGCAGCTCGTCCGGCATAACTAATGATAGAAAAATTCTGCCGTTAAATCCCAGATAGTCATGCAAACCTTTTGAAGAAGCTTCCTTCAGAATTTCTTCGTTAACCAACACCTGCCAAAGAGGAACGAAGATCTTCGGCAACTCAACACCATCCTTCCAGAACCAGGATCTGTTGTCCGTAACATCTATCTCCGGTATGAACCCCTGAAAACCAGTCTTAGACATTAACTTCCTGTTTAAATTCGGCTTTTGAACCGGAACCCTATCCTTTGTCTTAACTGGGCAGTATGGTTTGAGCCTGCAGAAAGCCCTCGGGGAGGTTATCCCAGTGTATTGGAAGCCCCTCCAGCACTGGGCTACGAGGCACATTTTGAAGGAGCAGCCGTGGCAAAGCTTTAAAGCAAAATAGTAGCAATCCTTGCAACCGTCAAACCCACACCAGCCTTTCTTGGACAACGCTATTCTTTGAGTGCTTTGACGCTCTTATAAGCACCTGGAGTAGAGCCTCATTTCAGTTTCCGGCTTCCAATTATTAGGAGGTCGCTGTTGAACTCGGTCATTCTTATTGTGAAGCAGTTTTCCTCTCTTTCCACTTCCGGCTTGAAGATTCTTCTTGCTCTAAGATCTATTCCTTCCCATTTATTATACGACTCGCTAGTCTTTAGTTTTATATCCGTGTTGAAGGGCGTGTAAATCAGAATCTTGTCTTCTCCCTCAGAGACCCTTATTTCCAGAGTCTTGTTTACAAGCCTCTCGTTAGCAGGTTTAATATCAAAGAGATCGTATTCTTCAAAGATCCATTTTGCGAAAGATACGTCGAATGCTCCTGGAAACCTGAGCGCAACACGCCAGTTATAAGGAGCGCCGTAGATTGAAGCATATTCTTCCGGATACTTTAGGTTTCCGCCTTCTCCCTGCCATGACCATATGCCATGCGCCCCATATGTTACCCCCGCCTTAGCTCCTGAAAGAAGACTCTGCCACACAGCCTTTCTAACGTCGAAACTACTGAACCTTCCGTACTTGCTGTAGGATCCGATTGAACCTATTCCCTCGTAGCAGGGTTCGCCATTCACCACAGGTCTCTTAATAGGCATATTGTAAAACCTTTGAGCAAGCTCGTATGGAAGATGCTGGTGCTCCCTAACATGCCCCGACTGGTACATGTAGAAATCGTAGTTCGGCGATTTAATAAGGGGCTCCGGTACCTCCCATAGCCCTCCCATTAAATGCATAGTGGTTAAAGAGCCGGGAGCTTTTTTCTTAACCGTTTCAAACGCGGCATTATAATAATCCACGGAGTCTTCGGCTTCGAAATTCGTGTCCCCGCTTATTATGAAAATAGGGTTATACTTCCCATACCTTTCCGCCACATAGCTCACATACTCCTCCAGTTTATCCCTTGGAATAATCCTGGACGAGCTTATCTTTGACCCCCATGTTCCCTTAACATAGTTGCACCACAATACTACAAGCGCTGGCGTGAAGCCTTGCTCAACCGCCATCTCAACAATCTTTTCCGCCCTATCGAAGTATTTCTCGTTCCTCCGGTTAAAGTCCCATCCTCCATCAGGAAGTGTTTCAAAAGGGTCGATATAGTTCTGCGACGGGCTTCTATCGTGTTGAGGAAGCATGTTTATTTGCAGGACGTTAAACCCCTGCATTCTTCTATATTCAAGATAATACTCCCATTCTTCGTACGTCGGGTTAGTGAAAGCACTCCAACAAGTATCCGCAAGATAGAAGAATTTCTCACCGTCTTTCGAGAAATAGTCTCGAGTTTCGGAAATGGTTATTTTACTCACCTTTTAACACCTTAATCCTTCCTGCTCAAGAAGCTTTAAAGTTTAAACAGGTTAGGGAAGCCTGAGGGTGGCTGCACGCTAGCCCGTAGACCGCCGTACGCGGTTCGCGAGTTCGCGGTTCAAGACCTCTTTGGATTCGCCCTAGTGTTTGTACAAAATATCAGATAACCTCCTCGTAAACAGCTTTACACGTGCTAATTCGTTGGTTTCAGGTTGTTTCTCCTTATTATGGCTTTATCCCATTTCCAGTATTTCACCCATAGGATTAGAATTGTCCCACCTACAACATTGCTCAACGAGAACGGGAGCCAGATACCCATGGAGCCCATGTTGAACATAAACGCTAAGAAATATCCTAAAGCTACTCTCACTACCCAGATTCTTCCAATATCTATGGCTGTTGGGAAAGCCGTGTGGCCTGAGCCTCTTGCAATCGACATTGAGTTCACGCAGAGCCCGAAGAAAGGAAGCGTTGGTAATATTAGCTGCAGGAATCGTTCCGTCTCGTCAAGTATGGCCGGGTCGCTTGCAAAAACGCTTGCTATTTGCCGTTTAAAAGGATAGATGACGATGGCACTAGTTGCAATAAGGATAAACACCAACATGGTTGTCTTGAATGCTATTCGTCTCGCCTTTCCGGGATTGTCTGCTCCAAGGCTTTGTCCTATCATTATTGCCGTGGCTCCGCTTAACCCGAAAAGCGCGGCGTCAACAATGTTCATTATTACGAAGCCTATTGAAAAGGCGGTTGCAGCCACTATGCCCAGCATGTTAATAAGCCTCTGCTGCAAGGTGAAGGCGAACCCGTTCAGCAGGCCGAAGGATAGAATGGGCAAACCTATCTGTAGAACCAGCTTAGCCCATTCAACATCTATTTCCCGCGTAAACCTCACTTTCAGCTCCGGATAGTTTCTCCTAAGCATGTAGGTTTGACCGATGACTGACAGGATTTTCCCCATGACGTCTGTGAGAGAAGCACCGATGACTCCCAAGCGTGGAAACGGGCCGATACCTAAAACTAGGAAGGGATCCATCACGATGTTTATTGCGACAGCCATAATGTTAATCATGGCCGGCCGCCTAGTGTCTCCCACGCTTTGAAGCAGTGTGGCGAAAGTAAAGGCTATGGAGTTGAAGAACACGTCGAAGGCAGTGATGGCTGAAAAAACCATGACCTCCCCGAAGATTTCAGGCGGGGTAAATATTAGCCATGTGAAAATTTGGCTTCTAAGGGTTAGGAGTAGTATGTTTAACAGGGCTCCGCAGAGGAAGGCCACCGTGAAGAAGCGTGAAGCCTCGAGGCTCGCGTTTTTATAGGCTCTGGCCCCAATATACTGGGAAACAATGCTCAGGCAAGCAGCGTTCGTCGCCATTATAACGGCTTGGAAAAGCATTATGACCGGCATAACCTGTCTGGGGACGGATACTGTCAACTCACTGTAGCGGCTCAGCCAGTAAGTGTCAGCAACATTGTAGGCTACAAACACAAGCTGGTTTAGTAGCGGAGGGATACCAAGCCAGAGAAACGTGTTGATAATCGGGCCATTAACAATCCTATCTCTGTATCTGCTTATACTGCGTGATTCCGGCAGCGCTTCAAATTCATCGTCCATCTTCCTTCACCCAATTTTTCAAGGCTTTGGAGCCTTCAAACCCTAGACCAGTTTGAAGCGACGTCTCATTTTTACCGTTCGGCCTGTTCATCCCGTTGGGAAACGGAGGACTTAAATGACCTTTATAATATTTTCCTAGGGAACGTTAAAACCGTATAAACCAATCATTCTCCGCACATAAGCATACCAAGAAATCTTCAAAAATAGCAGCTTTTCTCAAAGCAGTCTCACCATACCTGCATGTCCTCTTATGAGAGAGGAGGGTCTCGATTTTTTATTTCGTCAAGTCATTCTGCTATCTTTGCCAGCTTATGCTTATAGAATGATCTCAAATTCGCCATACGATGTCTTCCGCATGCTCCAGTCTTTTCCTATTTTTTGTTTTTACTGCTGAGTGCAGGCTGCTCAGGAACCTTTTTATCATGCAAAGCTGATACTATGGAAAATGAATCAGTCATCAACTTCAAATAACGTGCTCAGTTCGAGAAGGGAAAGCTCGCTTCATTCTGCGATAAAGAACTGGTATTTTCTTGACGGAGATAAAATGGAAGACGAAGTGGATGGTTTTATAGTGGACATAGTGCGGGGAGACTTACTGATTGAAATACAGATTGCCAACTTTTCAACGATAAAGCCGAAGCTCCTGCGCCTACTCGATGACCATAAGGTTCGCCTAGTCTATCCTATACCTAAGGTAAAATGGGTAGTTCATAAATCCGCAACCACTGGAGAGACTTATGGAAGAAGAAGGTCTCCGAAGAAGGGTTGCTTGACCGACCTTTTCAGTGAATTAATAAGAATACCGGATCTCCTTTTAAAAAGTAATTTCAGCATTGAGGTTTTGATGGTTGAAGTGGAGGAAATATGGTGTAATGATGGGAGGGGAAGCTGGAGGAGAAAAGGCGCGAGCATAGAGGATAGAAGACTACTCCGTGTTTTTGAGAGAAGAGTTTTCGAACAAAAAACAGATTTACTGAAAGTCCTACCTAAAGACCTGCCAAACCCCTTTACGAATAGAGACCTTGCTGAAAGCCTCGAAATACCAGTAAATCAATCACGGAAAATAACTTACGTGCTCAGAAAAATCGGGGCAATAGCCTGCGTCGGCAGAAACAGGAATCAAATGTTTTTCGCGCGCGTCAGCCTAAATGCAAGCCCAGGAGAACCTTCCTGTTAACACCTGGCATTATAAAAGCTTTGACTATAGCCTCTGGGTTAAGAACGGGCTGGTTGCACTTTACAACTCTGTGCTGACTAATTTCATTCGTACATCATCAAGGTTGATTTCAGTGGCTCCCAAGACCGATTGTGGAAAACCGCTCAGTTTGTCACCTTCCTGGGATGGGAACAACACTATATGAGCGTGCTTGACCCGCCCACCGCGAATGAAGACACAGACGAAGTCTGGTTTAAAGGCCTTTTTTATTTGTTTGGCGACTGTCTTTGCAGTGTTGAAAACGGCGGCTGTCTCTGCGTCACTTAGGTCGTGCCAATAGCGAACGTGCCGTTTCGGGACAATTAGACAGTGGCCCTCAGCAGTAGGGTTGGTGTCCAAAATGCCTAGCGCAAAGTCGTTTTCCACAATCTTCCAAGACGGCAGCTCTCCTCGAACAATCTTGCAGAAAACACACTCTTCTACCGTCATGTTTTCCTAAACACCAGCCCTGAATTTTAACACATGCTTTTTAAGCGTTTTCTATATGGAGGAAAATGTGTAACAGCACACGCATAACTAAGCTTGCCACAATTAGGGATTACTACGTTTAGGCAAATAGCTGGATTACTACTAAGGCGATTATAATAATAGCTAACAGTTTTGATGCTTTCTTGTTGAATTTTTGCGCTTCTTCAGCTTTTTTCGCGTCTACAAGCTTCATGATGTAGACTGAGACTGAAAGGTTGAAGAGGAAAATTGCGTATATTAAAAGCATCATTCTGTCAGCAAAAGTAAGGTAACCTATTGGAGGAATGCCACTGAGCAATGTCAGATGAAAAGTCGTCGCAGACATAAGGGTTGTCACACCCAAGCCTATTCTCTGGCCGAAGTTCTGGGGAGAAATGAAAAAGGCCAGTAGCGATATTGTTGTTATAACTATTATTGGCAGAACACTTTTTACAAAGGAGGACAGCATAGGTCTTTTTAGCGAAACGCTGAAAACGAGTCTGGAGTAGACTTCGCCACTATAAGAGTGTTCTCTTACTGCGGCTTCAAATCCCTCTATTTCCCAACCAGCGACATTAACATCCTTATCAATGTTTGAGGTCGGATCCGCTGTAAAGATTAGATGAGAAGCATTTAGTTTTTTGTGCTCCAGTTCCACAGTGAGTGTATGCATTTCGAAAGGATATCTTGAGAAATCGAAGGTTTTTATAAAGTCTCCTCTGACACGATATTCTAAATACCCATGGTCTGCATCTGCTTTAACCTCATATTTCGTCGGAAAACCATTAATAAACTCGAACTCCTTTACATCCTCTAAGCTTATCTTAGAAGGATCAAACCTAAACCAAAGGTAAAAATCCAAACGATAGCTGCCTGCAGACAAATCCACCTTCTCCACGTTTACAAGCCAAACCCCAACCTCAATATTTGTAGGGTTAGATTGAAGGCCCTCAGCTTTTACATTAAACACCACAGTCGATGAAAAAGAGAATAGTAAAGCAAGGAGCAGCGCATGCTCAGCCTTCATTAGACTCGCTATCAAATTTCCGCCTCATAAAAAGCTCTGTATTTAAAACTTTCAAAGCCAAAAAATTGAACACAGCAGATATGGCAAGACGCATGCTCAATTTTGAGAAGTGCGGGGGGTGGGATTTGAACCCACGAACCCCTACGGGAAGAGGTCCCTCCCCCGAGGTCTTGAGCCTCCCGCCTTTGGCCTGGCTTGGCGACCCCCGCGACCCCCTGCAGTAAGACATATTATTTTCGGATTGTTTTTAAGTTTTAGGATGAGGCTGAGTGAGGTTTTCGCCAGCAGGGTTCAGGCTAGGGTTTTAGAGGAGCTTTTAAACTCTCCCCACACTATTTTCACGCAGGTTGAGCTTGCTAGGAGGGCTGGCTGCTCCTCCTCCAGTGTGGACAGGGCTCTTAAGAATCTTCTGAGGCTCGGCTTAATCAGGATTGAGAGGCTTTCAGCCAATAAGATTGTCGCGTTAAATCTTAATAGTAGGGTTGTGTCTCTCCTCATCCAGTTTAACAGGGATGTGAAGAAGGCTGAGACAGTCAAGCCAGGTTAACGGCGGGAGGTTTAAGAGCTTGGGAATTAGAAGCAGAGTAAGGCAGGGATTTCTGAAATCTGGAGGGAATTAGTTATGCTTGCAATATAACTGGTATTGCCGTGCTTATTCCTGGTAGTAACGCTATTGCTTCTCCCTGTTTAAACTCCTGTAGTTTCAGCCTTTGCTCTTCATTAAGATGCATTGTATCTGCAATTCTTTCGACATCGCTTGAGTATTGTAGTCTCAGGCAAATTATTGTCCCGCATAATCCTAAAACGTCTCTCGATACTGTTAATGGTCTTTGATCTATGAGCCAAACAGATTCTTTGAACTTCCTCATCTCCTTAAGCATCTTCTCGACTATTGTTTCCTGGCCCTCGAATTTAGCTGGAGCAATGTTGTGAACCTCTTCGCAAACTATAACGTGTGGTAGGCCTTTGCTTAACTTTCTTCTCTTCCTGAAATCATAGACCTGTTTAAGCATTATCCATGCGAATATGTTTGCATCCCTATCAGTATCCATGTCGCTCAAGTCAAAGATAACGGTGTCTGAAAGAAGCCTTTCCATCGTGTCTTCTTGCTTGCTAACCACGTCAAACACTTTGCCGATGTTGCCCTGCGTAAGCTCACTTAGCCTTCCGACTAACGAGAATAGCTTATCCCTAGCCTTACCGGAGCGGAGTAGCATTAAGTCTTCGGAGTCTAAACTCTTCTCGAGGAACTCCAGAAAGTCAACGAGATTTGGACAACTGTCCTCCCTAATATACCTAAAGTACATTCTTCTGAAGATGTGGGAGACTAATGGTCCGAATTCATTTGGCCAGGCCATTGTAAAAACCTCACTTAGAATCTTGGCATGTCCCTCTGGATCTCCATGATGGTCCATGAGGTTTATCCTAGCATTGTCCGTGTTGAGAACCATGGCGTCATCAAATTCATTGATGTATTCTCCGTGCCTGTCGAAAACCATTATGGGGCCTCCGAGCTCCCTATACCTTCTCAAGAGTGCCTTTGCCAGAGTGCTTTTACCGGAGCCAGGAACCCCAAATATGGCTAGGTGGAGAGGTAAGTCCTCTATCCCTATTCTGACCTCAAGCCTTCTCCCCATGGACTCGTAATAGCCCAGCATTATTCCGTTCCCCTTGAGCTCAGCTGGGTCAAAGGCCCCAAAATCGACGTTTCTCCTTGGCGTGTAGGATATGCTCGGCGTTATCGGCCTTGGAATATTTACAAGTAATGATAGCTCGTCACTAGTCATGTGGGCTTTCTTGAAGTCTACAATTTTCCTCTCAAGGATGCTCCTCGCTACGCTACCAAGGCTTAGCAGGCCGACCTCTTCTAGCTTAATCCCATATGAGGAGGAGAAGGCTGCTTTAACTGCCTCCACATTGTTCCTTTGTCTCAGATAGGCTTGGTTGAGGTCTTTTTCAGAAGGTCCTATCACGACGATAATTAGTGAGCATGTCCAGCATCCAGCATTGCTATCGAGTCTCTCATACTTCAAGCGAAATTCCTCAAGCTCGGCGGATTCCCTCAAGTTGTAGCCTATAAGCTCCCCTCTGCTATTGTGAAGCCCTTTCTTCATCAACCTCTCGTAGGTCCTCGAATATCGCGAGGAGATTCTCCTCCTCTCAGTCCATAAGCTTAAGGCATGAAGGATACCTTTGCACGATTTAATTGGAACGCAAAACCTAAGCGAGCATCCGGATTCTGCCGAGGATCTTAGAGCATTCTCCAAAGCATCTTCTACGATATCAAGTGAATCGTCCGGCTTCATGGATAGAAATGAGGCTGCCGAGAATCCCTGTCTTCTCTGTAGGATCAAAGCGTTCTTATACCTTAAAACCGGTGGGCCGCCCAGCGGCCATAGGACAACCTCGGAAGAAGCGTTGAGGGTTTCGAGTTCGGCTTCGGGGAATCCGGCATGCACACTTGCCCTCATTCTCGAGAACATCTTACCCAGCTCCTCGATAGACCTGGATGCCGTTGAAAGCCTCATCTCGTAGTTAAACGGCTCATATGACACCGTGAACATGCCATCAAAACCGTTCATGAATAGGCCGCGAAGCATCCTAAGCTCAGAAGAGGTGTCGCTATGATCAGCTGACCTCAGCCTCGCTTCGGAAATGAGCCTCCCAGAAATTTTGAAGGCATCCCTTCCAAGAATTACCTTCGCTCCTAAGACTTCAAACGTTCTTATATGCTTAGTAGGAGGTCTTTCGACCCTTTTCCCCAGCTCGGTTACCTCGACTCTCTCGTAGACGACTTTCCTGAACCTCGTCAACGATATCAATTTGACCTGAATTTTCAAGAGGCTCCTCATAATTATTCTGATTGAACTCAGATGAATTCAGATCGAATACAGATCGCACTCAGATGAACACAGGTCATTTAGCACTGGGGCCAGCCTTTTCCAGTCTTACGAGCCTCTTCTCGACCAGCCTCTTTGCCTCGGGCCCACTTTTTAACACGTCTTCCGAAGCCTTCACCATGTGTTGGATTGGCGCGCCCCTCGTCCTCCTCGGGAGCTCCGTGACCTCGACTAGCCCAAGCCTGCTCAACTCGTCCACCGCCCTCAACACCCTGGAATAAGTGGCTTTAACCGCGCCTTGAAGCTCCTTCTTAGAATACTGCCTCTCCGACTCCAGAAGCATCAATAATATCTTGCATTCAATTTCGTTCAGGGACTCTACTAGAGTAGAAAGTTCTTTATTTTCCTCCTCTAAACGGCCCAATTCTTCACGTTCCTCTAGTCCTTCTTCAAGCCCCTTTACTTTCGGCTCCACATCCCTCTGTAATGGCCAAGGGATGGTAAGCTTCTTCCTCTTCCAAATGGCCAGAGTTACTATTCCCCCTAGGAAAGCTGCCATAACTGGAATCCAAAGATAACTTGGAAGTGTTACCACCATGCTTACGAGCATGTATGTCCAGATTCCAACGAGGTATGCAGCCCAAATGAAGGCAAGGGCGTATTTAGCCCATTGAACCCTACCGTAAAAGAGAAAGATCAGCGTGAAGGGGAGGCTCATCATCAGGCCGAGCCCGATGATACTGGAGAGGAGGGCATCAATCAGCCCAGGGCGCGATAAACGGTATAAGAGATAAACATGCTGAGGAAGAGGGCGGAAAGAAGCCTCACCAAGTGGCTTAACACTCCCATTTACCCTTAATCGCTCTATATTTCCCCCGCTAAAAAGCTTTCTTCTTTCAACTTCTTCTCTGTGATCTAAGTTCATCCGTGTACTATCTGAGTTCAATCTATATTCGGTCTGAGTTCATCTGAGTGCGATTCGAGTACGATCAGAGTAATTATATACCCCTAGGCTGAATCTTATTCCTGGGAGCTGTGGAGGGGCGTGAAATCAGGCGTTTTTGAGCGAGCACTTTAGTCTGCGTTGTAACGGCTGAAGCCCGCCTTTAATCGAGTATAGGCCACGCGTGGCTTTTCCTAGACCACCGGCACTAGCCAGCATCATCGCCCCGGCTCCTAGGAGGTGGTGTAGCATGTCTTCTCCAAGGTATATCATAGCCAGGAAGACTATAAAAGGTAAGATTTTGGAGCTCAGTGAGAAGGAGAGGGATCTTCTGGAGCGCGAATACGAGAATTTCCAACGATACCTGCGAGGCGAGAAATCGGTTCCGTTATACTCTGCCACCCAGCAAGTAGCAGACAGGTTCCTTAAGAGACTAAATGGGAAGCTAAAGGAGAAAGAATATCCATTGATGCTGAGAAACGACAAGTACAGGATCGATACTAAGCAATACCCCTACGTGTTTAAAATACCTGTTTACGGCGTTTGGGGAGGGGCAAAGGTCCTAATCACGACGCATGAGCCGATAACGAGTGACTTGAAGCTTAAGGAGGCCAAAGTGATTCGCAAGGGCGACGAGTGGTTTGTACAGATCTGTGTTGAGAAGGAGGTTGAGGAGAGAACCCCGAAAAATATTCTAGCTATCGACATGGGCATAAGATGGATAGCGGTCACGGTGAATTCAAGCAACCCGGTTCCGAGGTTCTACGGCAGGGAGCTGAGGAAGGTAAGGGGACACTTCTTCTATTTGAGGAGGAGCTTGGCGGTGAAGAGGGCTTACAATGCAATCAAGAAGCTTGGAGATAAGGAGCAAAGGATAGTGAGCGACATCCTGCACAAGATAAGCAGGAGGATAGTGAACGAAGCGCTGGAGACAGATGCGATGATTGTGATGGGAGACTTGAAGGGAATTAAAGAAGAAGATAGGGGCAAGGTATTCAACAGAAAGCTCAATGGATTCCCATACTACAAGCTCAGCGGGCTCATAGAGTATAAGGCGAGGTGGCTGGGGATCAAGGTTGTCAAAGTGAACGAAAGAGGCACTTCGAAGCTGTGCCACAGGTGCGGAAGCGTAGGGATCCGTAAGGGAAGCATGTTCAAGTGCGAAGCCTGCAACTACACGTGCAACGCGGACTACAATGGCGCGATAAACATAATGAAGCGGGCCACGCGCTACATGCGCATAGCAGGGGCCAGTTTGGCATGGCCCTGAACCCGGTAGGATGAGGCCACAAGGTCGACAAACCGGGAGCTTCCTACCCCGGTAGGAGAAACCCAAGATGCCAAATCTTAATATAGGATTGTTTCCCTCCTTATTGGGAACCCTACCCGGGTAGGAGGGTGCCAAGAAGGCTGATAGAGATACTGCTTAGGGAGAGGATAAGCGGCAGGGGGTTGACGTTTCTCGGCTTAGAGGGTTCTAGCGGGATGGGTGTTATTCAGGCGGGGAACCTTGTCAGGCTTTTCAACATGAGGCCAGTTGGAGAGATTGTTTTCTACGGTTTTCCCGACAATCTGATCGTGGACTCTATGGGTGTCGGCAAGATTCCTACGGTTGATGTCTACCACGCCAAAACTGGGGATTTCAACATAAGTGTTTTCACGACGATGGTTAGGCAACAGTATATTGACTCTCTTGGAAACAGGGAGCGTAACATGTTTTTCTCCTCGCTTTTATACACTATGAGGCTGATCGGATCGCGTTTCCTCCTAACCATTGACTGCACCAATACTGTGGGTAAGAATAGGAAAGCATACTTGATTGTTAACTCTTCAAAGCTTGCTGAAAGATTCAAGGATAATGAGGATTACGTTCTAATAAAAGAGAAGCGTATTAAGAGTTCCCTGACGCTTGCAGTCGCCATGGCGAGGTTTCAGAAGATACCTGCGATACAGGTAATCCTTCCAGTCAAAGAACTTACTGAAAGCAGGGTTCAGCGCGGCTTCCAAAGCCTAGTTACCATAATTAATGATGCTCTAGCCTTCGCAGGAGAACCTGAAAACAGTTGAACGGTTTCATGGGAAATGCCATGGGTTTATGAAGCCGTAAGTCTCCTTTAACCGGTTCTTTTCGAGCCCGTATCTTTTCAACGGCTTGGTTAAATGCCTATGGGCTCTTTCAGGTGGAAGATAAGGATGGTTCATCACTAAGTCTCGCTCCACCTTAGTGATCTGTTGTTCCATTACCAGCTCACCGCATTTCTCGCATGCGAAGCCTTGGCGAAGTCCAAGGTTCTTGCATCTTTTTCCGCATTTTGGACACGTAGGAGGTGTTTTCCCGAGTTTTTCACACAGTTTTAAAACCTCCATTTTCTCAGCGTTAACAGTTAAGTTTCCCAAATGTTCCTTAACCCCGCCGTACACCCTTATATAGTCGCCGTATTCAAGTCTAGACGCCGCTTTCTTCAAAATTCCAGTTGGAGAGTAGAACGCGCAGAAAATCCTTAACCCTTTATTGCTAAGGGTGATTATAACATGCCCACCTCGAATAATCTTCTTATCTATTACACTCCCCTCTACGAAGGTTGAATCATATTTTCTAACTTGATTAATTGCAATAGACGCCTCCGGGAAGTGTGCATCAGTACCTTGGTTAGTCTTGAAAATACACCATGATTCAATTGTCTCCAGAGCCCTCACAAGCTTGAACGCGTTGTAGACAGCCTCAGGCGTTTCCCCTCTTATTCCGAAGAGCACTGGATCTCTCCCATGTGGAGCTATTAAGATTCGCCCCGTCTCAGGATCAATGTTGTTAAAAGTGTTTTTGAAGGTCAACCTATCCATAAGGTAAACACTGTCACGGTCTATTCTGCGCGGCCTCCCATAGTTCTCTCTAACCCTGTAGGAGAGAAGTTCAAAAGTATAGTCGTCAAAGACCGCCCCGACCGCAGCAAGCGCTCCAACCACCCCCACTTTAGAAGTCTTTAGAAACATGCAGGCTGCGCCTACTTCTTCAGCGACTTTCAAGGCCTCGATCGGAGGAACCATGTTTCTTAAAACCTTCAGATAAAACCGGTGGAGCACATCTCCTTTCTCAGGAACCTTGTCGCTTAAAACGATTGCAGGCTCGGACCTCGGGCTGTTTAAATCTGAGAATTTTTCCACGGTTCTTAAAACAGATTTTAAGACCTCCTTATGAATGTCAGGGTCTTCTATGCTTATCCTGATGCTTACCGCCCCGTTACCCCTTGTTTTCCAAGGAATATTTGGGTTAAGCCTGACGAGAAGAGGGTAGTCCAAGAACCTTATGCTTCTCATGCTGTCTAGATTAGACACTATCTTCGCAGCCACGTGAGTGGTGCAGCCGAATACTTCTGAATCGGTGTCGTCTATCCCTATGTTGAGCAGCATCTTAACGTGGGCAGTTCTTTAACAAGCCCCTAACCTTTTAAGCATAATCCTTTAACGCGGATCAGTAGAACCCGGAATGAAGCCTAACACCCCTTTTGAGAGCCTCGGGAGGGATTCGAACCCCCGACCTGCAGCTTACGAGGCTGCCACTCTACCAGGCTGAGTTACCGAGGCCTAGTCAAAATTTTCCGAAGGAGCTTAAAACGTTTTCGCTTTTTTAAAGGAGATAAAAGGTTAAACTAGCTTAAATCCGCTTCTTAAGAGAATATGGTGAGACGTAGAGCGTTTAGCGAGTATGCAATAATAGATTTCATCAAGAGGAGATTCTCCCAGAGAGGAAATATTCTTTCCCTTTACGATGATGCTTGGGGCTGTATACTAGACAAGAAATACCTTATATTTTCGGGAGATATGCTGGTTGAAACTACAGATGCTCCACCTTTCATGACGATTAGGCAAATAGCCTTTAAAAGTTTCACGATAAGCGTTAGCGACATTGCTTCCAAGGGAGTCCCCCCAAACTATTATTATTTAATTATCGGGCTTCCGAGAAGGTTTGGCTGGAAGAAGTTTAGGGAGCTAGTAAAGGGGTGGAGAGATGCGATTGGCCTTTATGGAGGAATACTCATGGGTGGCGATACGAATGAAGCACCATGCGTGACTATTAGCGTTATCGCAGTGTCCCTGTCGAACAAGCCGCCAATCTTAAGAACTGGAGGTAGGCTTGGAGACATTGTTGCTGTAACCGGATCCTTCGGAGAAACATACGTGGGCTTCAAGCTGATGCGGGAACTTGCCAAGATACCTGAGGGACTGCGGAAGCGGGTTGTTAAGAAAATATGTATGCCTGTTGCGAGGCTTAGTGAAGGTATGGCTCTTAACGGTGTTGCGGCAGCGTGTACGGATTCGAGCGACGGGCTTGCAGCATCGCTTTATAACCTTGTTGAAGGGACCGGGAATGGGATACTTGTTGAGAAATTGCCAGTCAGCAAGGGGCTTGAAGAAGCTTCAAGGATTATTGGGGCTTCACCTTTCCAAATGGTTTTCTATGGCGGTGAAGAATTTGAACTTGTCACAGTAATTCCGAGAGGAAGATGGAAGGAAGCTGTTAGAAAGGTTAATCGGGCCGGCGGGTCTCTAATACCAGTTGGAAGGATTATAGGCCGTGAAGGAGTCTGGTATCTTAGAGAAGACGGTGAGACTGTTAAAGTGTTGAGGAAGGGATGGGAGCATTTAAGATAACATGGTTCTAGCTTGCAACCAGCGTTTCGGTTTTTTCAACGCCTTCAATCGAATTTATCTCTGATGTCAGTAGGGCTAGCTCCGATACGTCGTTAGCCTGAAGAATAACAACTATATCAAACCTTCCGAAGCACTCGAAGACGTCAATAACGCCTTCAATCTTCCTGATTTTTTCAAGAACCTGAAACACTTTACCGTCATCAACGTTAACGAGAACACAGCCGTATGTCATTCGGAAGCACCCTCCCTCTCAACCTCAACCAAGGTTTCCGTGGCGCTTACGTTTTTAAAAGATCTTATTGTCCTAACCATCCTACCTATCTCGATTAGGCTATCCGCCTCCATCTTAGAAACAACATCATACGCTCCTAGGCTTGAAAAGACTAGTTTAACATTCTTCAATTCCCTGAGTTTTCTGACAACATCCTTGTAGGTCCCAGCCCTACACCTTATCAACACCACAGCCTTAACCATCGCTACGGGATTTCGGTATTGCTGCAATTTAACTTTTTCCAAGAGGAAAGCACGTATATTGCACCATCCTGAACATCCTCCAGTCTATCTACACCTGGAAAGTTGTTCAGGTAGTCTACTGTTTCCCCGCTAATGGAGCCGGATGGCTTGGTTATTAGGTTAACAACCTTGCCGCCGAATGTTTCCCTCATAGCGTTGGAAAGAATTATCAAGACATCGCTTTTAAAAGGGTATTGTTTTCCAGTGACTGAAACGTTTACAAGCCAAGAGTTGGACGGCTGAAACCATGCTGTCAAGTTGCCCATCCAAGCGGCTCCTCTATGAGATAAAAACATTAGAACCGCGCCCAGCCTTGTGTCGGTGTCAATTTTATAGTTAAAGAGTATCGAATAGTTGTAAGCGTCTTCAACAAGCTTAAGCTCCGAACGACTGATCGACTCCTTAATACCATATGCAAATTCTGGCCTAGGATAGGAGGTTAATGCCAGTGAAAGAATAAAGTAGGAAACCATCATTCCCGCCAGATACTCTTTTTCCATACTTCCCAGCTCGCTGCTGAAACAGCTTAACCCGTAACCGGCCAATGGAGTTGCGAAATATATTATGAATGTCGGTATCCTGTGAATAAGCACACGGTAGCTTTCTAATGAAAGCAGGAAAGAGGCTTCAACCACGAAAACCATCAGCGGAGCTAGGAAGAATATCGTGATGTAAACCGAGCTTTTTCTACAATACTGTATCAACCCATGGATTAGGAAAGGCAACAAGCCAAGTGAGACGGGTATGGTGAACCACAGGGTAGTTGCCAAGGCCTCTGGATGAAATACGATTGTTAAGATGCTTGGAACGATTACGCTAACCAACAGTACTGAGACGAAGGTCTTTGTAAACGTAAATTTCTCATATTCCTTGACAAACTTAATAACATTAATCGTAACGATGGGAAACAGAAACACCCCGAGAATCACAATTAAAGGGAGAAAACTGTTCCCGAGAATCATGTTGAGAAGCAGTTTTAACATGTTTTCCTCCTCTCCCGATAGGCTCCAAATCGATGCTGAGGAGACCATTACGAGGATTATAGTTAAGAAAATCAGAATAAGTATGCGTAACAGTCTATCAGTCTTCTCATACTTCACATAGTAGTATAGGTAGGAGAGGAATATCGATGTGAAAAACAGAGTCAGCTGGAGAGCAGAGAGATGGTGGCTCATGGCAGTCAGAAACCCGGAGAGCATTGCAGGCAACATCCATCTCCAGTCTACAGTTAAGGCTTTCATCGAGAAAAATATGGATAGCCCGTAGAAAAATATTCCAAACCCCTCTGGTATTATAACGCCGCCTACTTGATGCACAAGCAGGTTGGTTGTTGCAAGGTAGAGAAGCGTGTAGACAGGCTTATTGCCTTGTGCTTTAAAATGCTTCGAAATAAAGTATGGTGGAAGGATAAAGAATGTGAAGACAAGAGGCTCGAGGAAAGTAAGGATCTTGATGAACATGTCGTAGCCTAAGACCTTAAGAATAATTAGTTGAAAATAGTAGAAGAGCGGGCCATGAGGCAGAGAAGCATTCCCCTGCTCGTTGAGCATAAGAACTCTTGAAGTAAACTCGTAAACATCAAAGCCGTAGGGCAGACCATATTTTATAGATGGAACAAGTCTCAGCAACACTGCCAGTAGAAACACGGATATTAGGCACCAGTCTTGCCGCTGCTTCAACCTACCCAGGTTTGAACCCATACTGTCACATCCCTCCTTAACACCAGTTGAACATAACGATCTGTTCGAATACTGTCGCCAGAATCGCAACAGTAAGCTACGACAATTCGCTTAACCTCCGAATCCAGCGTCAGGTTTAAATCAAGCCTTTTTTCCTCGCCAGGATCAAGAGTGAGAACGCTAAAGTTTAGCGTTTTAAAATCTGCAAACCAGTAGCAGGTAGTATTCTCAGAAACCCTGCTATCCCTATACCCTAACAGAACTATCAGAAAACCTTCACGCTTCCCGCTTGAATCATTGCTTAAAAAAAGCGTTAGTGAAGCAGTGTGCTCTTTCTCATTAAAACTGATTATTTTCATTGTCAGAAAGCCCTGAGACGGGGCTTCTGAAAACTCATATATTACAAAAAGAATAATCAGGGAGAAACTCATTAGTAATACGATTCTCTGGAAAAAGCTGCCCTTCCCACCGTCTCCGTTCCGGCTCAAGGGACGTCGCTAGCCATGGGAAATAAGCTTATTAAACTATTGCCCAGCTGTGCTCGAAAACTTATTAAACAACGCTTATCCTCGTTTCGAGAAGAATATTGCTGGAAAACCCTATGCTCATCGCGGTTGCTTCAGGGGCGGTTGGTCTCGTCTCATCACTGTTAACTTTAAGATATGTAATGAGAAGGTTCATTAAACTCGGCATTTCAGGAATAGACCACCATAAGCCGGGGAAGCCGAGAATCCCCGAGATGGGTGGTTTGGCGTTCGTCATAGGGGTTGTAGCATCTTCAACCCTGATTATCTTACTTAACATCTACGTTCCTGAAATACTGGGGGTGATGCTTACCGTGCTAGCGACGGGCCTCGTAGGGGTCATAGATGACTTGAGGAAACTGGGTGCGGTGGAGAAGCCTCTTCTCACAGCTGCTGCCGGGTTACCGTTAATTCTACTGCACCCCTACTCCGGCAACCTAGTTTTACCTTTCGGAATAACCTTCCGTATTCCTTTAGTATACATGGTGATCATCCCAGGGTTACTCGCGGTAATATCTAATTCAATAAATATGTTTGACACTATGAATGGAACCGCAACAGGCTCCTCTCTCCTAGCTCTAATGACATTGTTTCTTGCGACTATTCTGAAAAACCTGGCGGGAGGGAGTTTTGATATTCAGCTGGCAGGCCTAATGTTCAGCATCATCTTTTTCCCTCTGCTAACATTGTTCACGTGCAACAAGTATCCGGCTAAGGTTTTCGTCGGAGACACGGGCACGCTGTCCATAGGAGGAGCGCTTCTAGCCTTCTCAGTCATCCAAGGCTGCGAAATACCTTTGATAATAAGCTTACTGCCTCATTTGACGAACGGCTTCTTCAATCTTTCAAGTGTCGGGAGGCTTTTCGAAAGATCGGAGCTGGAGGTACGACCTATCGTGGTTTCAGAGAGCGGGATGATAACTGCTAACAAGGATTTGAAGGCGCCTATAACTTTAACTAGGTTTATTGCTGCATTAGGCTTCAGGAGCGAGAAAGAGATTATAAAGGCAATTATGACTCTATGCGCCATTTCGAACGCGTTGGTCGTTTTAACGGTTGCTCTAGGGCTATGGTGAGAACATGGGTAAACTTTCCAATCTTAAACCCCTGTTTCTTATAATCCTGTTCAACTATATCGTGATCATATTTGGTTCGCAAGCCTTCTATACCGTTCAAATAAACATAGAGAGGGCTTTAAGACATCTGCCCAGACTGCTCATAGGATTTACTCAAACAATCGTTGGGTTTACTCTCATACTGCTGTGGATATTTGTCTGGCTTAACCTCTACAAACACCTGTTCATGAGAGAGATAAGGAAGGGTTCATGAGAACCTGCGAGGGGTTGAAAAATCTCAGAAAACGAAACCCGTTTACTGTGAGTTAAAACAGGCTCAAGCAGGTTTCAGCGATCCTTTCAGCCGGATCCTCCATTTTTTCAATCTTCCTCAACGATGAAAATCTCTTGTTCGTGTTAAACTCCCATGAAACAGTTTCCCTCAGCCAGTTACGCAAACCTCTTTCCTTAACTGATTTAGCCAGTAATCCTCTCTTCACCATGAATTCCTCCACGATCGTGGAAGATGGGTGGATCGATATTGTCGGAACACTCATAAGCACAGCTTCCGTGTTCATTGTTCCGCCTGCACCAATGAACCCCTTTGAATAGAATAAGATTGAACGAGTATCCTCCCCATGCTCAAGTATGATTGCACGGTCTTTTCTGAAAAATCTTCTGTAGACCCTGGCCTCATACCTGGGCACGATCACTATTTTCAACCCTGCTAGACGCTTATCGCTGCACAAAACTTTTGAAACGGTTTCAAGCGTCAGCCGTCTTACGTTTAAATAAGATGCCCTATACTCCTCTGGCCGGTATACAATATACTCACCTTCAGCCAAGCCATATTTCTTCAAAACGCTTTTCGCAGGATTAAAGTCTCTGAGCCACGCGACAGGATCTAGAGATCTATAGGTAACTATATCCTTTCTGCTTATGCCGTATTTCAACCAGACGCTTTTCCCAATAACCCTGGGGGTTAGAAGCTTACGGCTAAGTGGAATGGTTAGTCTTGCAACATGCGTTGAATGGGGAGAATCGTTAACAGAGACATGAGGAATACTTAGCCCAAACGCAACCCTTGCAGCCTCCGGTGAGCTGAAGCTTAAAACAAGGTCGGGGGCAGTCTTCCTTACGAGTCTTAAAAGGCCGAGCATCCTGTTTAGCGATGAGACGAGCTTCCCATAGAGGTCTCCTCCCCCATGCCTACCTATAACAACTGGTTTGATACTTGACAATTTGAAAATATTGGTTAATTCAACATACCTGCGTGACGTAACGAGTACCCTGCATCCTTTCTCCTCAAGCTTCTCCTTAACCTTACCGAATAGGAGAGCCTGCTTAGGCGTAAGCACGTCTATCATGATCGTTTTTTCGGGCAACGTCTCGGTTGAACACTGTTGCAGGCAGCTATTAATTCTTTTAAACTTGGGCTCAGTTAATCTTAAAAAACAGGCTTGTTGAACTATTCAGATGAAGCCGTTCCTAGTCACGCCTGAAGAGGCTGTTGAAAACCTGAGGAAAAGCACGTATAGGGTTGGAGTATTCGGCTTCGGACATGTGGGCTTAACCATTGGGGTCGGATGGGGGTTAGCGGGCGCGAAGGTAATAGGGATGACGCTTGACAAGCAGGCGGTAAGACTGTTGGACTCAGGCTTATCCCCTTTCCCCGAAGAAGCCTACTTATCAGAACACATAAAGAAGTTGAGAAGCATGGGGTTGCTGGAGGTTACAGACGATTACTCTTACGGGGCGCGTGAAACAGACATAAAAATAATCGCGGTCCCAGTGTACCTTTCAAGCGACAAGAAGCCCGACTTAACCCCGATTATTAGGGTTACTGAGGAAATAGGTGGAAGCCTAGCCAAGGGGGATGTGGTTATCATAGAGACATCTATACCACCGGGAACGACGCGAAACGTAGTTAAGCCTATTCTAGAGAAGGCCAACGGTTTAAAGGCGGATGAGGATTTCGCCCTAGCCTACAGTCCTGAAAGAATCTCTGCTGGAACAGTTTTAGCAGACTATTTGGAGAAGTATCCGAAGATAGTTGGCTGCGATTCCCCGAGAAGCTTAGATCTGGTTGCGAACCTGTATTCAGCAGTCGTCAAAAGAGGCGTGATCAAAATGTCCAGCACTGTGGCAGCCGAGACTGAGAAACTGTTTGAAGGAGTTTATCGCGACGTCAACATAGCGTTAGCCAACGAGCTCGCCGGCCTCTGTGAGAAGATAGGCGTGCCGTATGATGAGGTAAGGGCGGCAGCCAACTCCCAGCCTTTCTCACACCTGCATAACCCGGGGATTGGCGTAGGGGGTGCCTGCATACCAGTATACCCTTATTTCATAATCGAGACGGCACTCAAACAGGAGTTGCAACTTCAAATCACGCAGCTGGCAAGAAGCATTAATGAAACAGCAACGGAACTATTCATAGACAAGATTGTTAGGGCAGCACGGTTTCTAAAAATGAACCCGTCTGAATGCAGTTTCGCACTCCTCGGATTATCCTTCCGGGGAGGCACTTCAGACACTAGGCTTTCCCCAGCCCTAAGAGTACTCGAGTTCATTGAGAAAACCGGGGCAAGCTTCAAGGTCTGCGACCCGCTTGTCGAAAAAGTCGAAGGCAAGGATATCGGGATCCTCAGGGACTGGAGGCAGGCAGTGCAGGGGGCTAATGCAATCGTAATAGCGAGCGACCATAAGGAATTCTACCAGATAGGAATAGAGGAAGCATCCAGTTTAGCTGGCGGAGAAACTGCGATACTCGATGGAAAAAACGTAATCAGTAATCTTAACGTTAAGCCTAAGTACCGTGTTCTCTACGCAGGAGTTGGAAGACCAGCATACCTGCTTGAGCCCGACGGGTCCAAAAAGAGGGTTGAGCTTTAAAGTTTAGCGTGCGCCCAAAGCTATGCTTACTGCTTCATTCCATCTTTGTTCGCAGTGTTTTTGCACGGAGGAAGATTGAAACTGGAAACGGTAAACGATTAAAACATCCTATTAATATGCTATCATGGTGAATATTGGAACAGGGCTGGCGTGCAAACCCTGATTTGGTTAGGAAGCTCAGTGAAAAACAGCCGGGCGTAATCTACGATGAGGCTAAGGTTCCACCTTATTCTCTGCCGGACCCGCTTGTTTCCCCAGACGGGTTGAGGATCGTTACCCCAGAGCTTTGGATGAAGAGGAGGCTGGAAATACTTGAGCTTTTCCGCAGCCAGGTTTATGGCAGAACGCCGATTGATAAGCCTGAGGGAATGCTCTTCGAAGTGTGGGATCTGGATCGTGAAGCTCTAGGGGGTAAAGCCACTAGGAAGCAGGTTGCGATCAACTTAACTGGAAGCCCCGATGGGCCGGTTATGGACTTGCTCATCTATCTTCCGAATACCCCGCTGCGCCCGCTGCCTGTTTTCCTTATGCTCAACTTCACGGGGAACCATACTTTTTACGATGATCCAGCAATAAGGCTTAAGGATAGACCCTTGCAAGCGTTCAATACTACAGAAGAAAGGGATTTCTTTTCGAGCGAAAGGTCCCGCGGCTGGGGGGATTTGCCTAAACTGGTTGATAAGACGCTTGAAAGAGGATACGGGTTTGCAACGGTATGCTACAACGATATTGATCCTGACTTTCACGACGGCTTCAGGAACGGTGTTCACGGCGTGTTCGACAAGTTCTTCGGGGCAAGCCGCCCGCCGGATGCCTGGGGCTCGATAAGCGCATGGGCGTGGGGGTTAAGCAGGGCTATGGATTACCTTGAGAAGGATGACGAGGTTGATGAGAAACGCGTCGTCATCGTTGGCCATTCGAGGCTTGGGAAAACAGCCCTGTGGGCCGGCGCGCAGGACGAGCGCTTTGCAATCGTAGTATCCAACAACTCCGGCTGCGGCGGGGCTGCTTTAAGCCGTCGGAGGTTCGGGGAAACCGTCAGAATCATTAACACTGTTTTTCCACACTGGTTCTGCGATAACTTTAAGCAGTATAATGATCGCGAGGATGAACTGCCAGTGGACCAGCACATGCTTATAGCGTTGATAGTGCCCCGCCCAGTTTACGTAGCCAGCGCCGACGAGGATCTTTGGGCTGACCCTCGTGGAGAATTCTTGGCGGCGAAGGCTGCGGACCCGGTTTACAGGCTACTGGGCACGGATGGGCTGCCGACGGAGGAGATGCCGCCTTTAAACCATCCCGTAATGGGGACAATGGGCTATCATGTTCGCTCGGGCGGACACGCCTTAACCCTATATGATTGGGAGAGATACATAGATTTCGCGGATAAACATTTCAACCTTAAGCTGGAATGAACCTAAAAAGCATGCGCAAAAGTTTTTAAACCCAAAAAACAGCGCATGCTTAAACCTACCCTATAACCCCCTCTTTCTTTTTATTCCATACTTCGTGAGGACAGCATTACAGAACTCCAAGTATTCCTTCCTCTTCTCATTCGGATAGATATGAGTGAAAAGTCGGCAGAGCTTATACGCATCGATAAGTGCTTCAACCCTCTTCTTTATCTCCTCGAATTTCTTCTTTTCATCCATATTTCTTCCATCGAACTTCGATTCTAAACCAGCGTCATAGTCGACTTTATCGATAGCTACACTCACTTCAACACCATATTTCTCCGATATTCTTCTACCCACTTCATCGAACCAAAGCAACCTTAGGAATGCACGCCAGTAGGATTTCTTGAGATGCTTTTCGAAATTCATCCTGTTAAGGTAATCTTTATGAGCTTCCTCCTCTTCTTTCTTAAGAGCTTTCCACACTTTTTCCTCCTCTTCCTTGTTGCCCTTTGCTTTAGCGAACTTAAACCGATAACTTTTAACCAAGCATTCACCTATATCGTCTCCAGCCTTATCCAATAATTCTGATTCTACAGCTACTGTCCCGTCACTATGCTCCATAACAGACCTGACTATAGTAGAGCTCTGTGTCCTTACCCACCATCTCCGCCAGTCAGATGGAGGAAATATCTCTATTTCAAACGGTTTGAAGGAAAGCACTAGAACCTCATTCTTCAGCCTCTCATCTAAGTAGTCCTTCAGCCTATTGAGGAAGCTTTGGCTCATCCCTTTAGCCTCCTTCTCTACTAAAGTACTCTATATACGGATTCTTATAGCTTCCCACCATCTCTGGATATGGCTCATCGCCGAGTATCTGTTCGGAAGACCATGCGATGACCACGATAACTCCATAGGGAGCTGTCCATTTAGGATCTTCAAAGCGTCTCTCGATCTGTGCCTTTGCCTTGTCCAGCTGATCTTCGAATCCTCCAGTGTCCTCAGGATCTCCTACATACTTTACTTCTATAATGGCAATACGCTTATCTGTCCCACTAATTTTTATCTGGAAATCAGGCTGTCCACTCTCTCCCAAGAATTCTATCTCTAACCTGTCTTTTGGAATTCCACTTCTTTTCGCAATTTCAGTGAGGATATAATCCATAAACAGCCTATCCGTTATTGCCTCACCTAACTTTCCTTTCATAAATTTGTCTTGAGGCTCATCAAGAACCTTTATTGCCAATTTCTTCAAATCTATAAGGTCCTTAAGAGAAATCACTTCTATCGAGGTTATGAACTTCGCCTCAGGAGGTATACGTGATGTAAATTTATTGTTCCAACAATAAACCGACTTTCCATTATCGAGACGTACACAGAGGATGACCCTTTGAGTATCATCGCCACTTTTGTCAATTCTACTCTCCAGTTCCTTCAGTGCATCATAACCCAAGCAGGTAAGAAGTTGCCTTTCTTTGAGACCAATTTCACTTTTTCCTTCAACATTATAATCCCACTTAAGCTTGAATCTCTTATTAAGTTGAAAATCCAAGGACTCATGTTTGAAGCTATACACGGTCGTGGAAATACGAGAAGGATACTCGTAAGTTATCTCATAGGTTATTCGGATTGCATAATTATCCTCGTCAAACCTAATCTCTTTAATAGGGTAAACATTTTCACCGTATTTGATCTCTATACTCCCGTCGTCTACGAAGATGAATTTGAGAATATTGCCCTTCCAGTTCTTGGAATCAGAGAATATTGCCGCAACACGAAGTTTTCCTTCCCATACATAGGTATCTGGCTCAAAAGAATATTCCTTTCCTCCAACCCTCATCCTATTGTTGTAGAGATTGAGCGTGATCCCTCCGCCTTCTTTGAAGCCCTCGGTTGGAAAGAAGAGCCTATAATCATAGAAGTATATTCTTGTTGTCTTCACTTTAACTTCGATCTCTTCCGTGTCTTTGACATCCCCGTAAATCGCCTTGAGTATTTCATTTGTCTGCTCTCCCGGTATGTGAATCTTATCTCCATCCAGCTTAGTCCAGAATTCAACATTCCCGCTTTTCTCACAATATTCCCAGTAAACCTTTACTCTAAATGTCCCTTCAACCCTACCACTTAAAAGCACAGTAGGGTACCCGTTCTTCTTTACCGTAATTTCATGTTCTCCTACCTCCATAAAGAAAGGTCTAAACTTCTCTGGGTTCTTCAGCACCGTATCAAGGAATTTCTCGGCCAGTTTTTTACCGTATTCACCATTAATATTGAGATAGTTATCGACGATATCTCCTATCTTTGCTCCAACACCCTCTGCAGCGTCTCCCCCTATCTTGAGCAAAACGTCTTCAAGTGCTTTCACCTTATCCAAGTCCTTCGAGTTTACGCTTAGCCAGCTGTTCAGAGAATCTATGGCTTCGTCCCCGTCCTTGATCCACATCGATACTATGCTCCTCATAATTGTTCCACCTTTCTCTTCCATCTCCTCCGGGGAATAGTTTTCAATAATGCTTCCTAATGCGTCAAGTATCTTGCTTGAACTCCCCCTGCTCGGAACGTTCTCCAAGACATGCTTCGATCATCCTTAGGACTTGGCCTGCGGTTAATCGCTGACCAACTCTCTCAAACTTTATCCTGTTAACCATTATGAAGAGCGTAATGTATAATACGCATGAGATCGCCGCGCCGGTGACCCAGACTGTTTCGTTAGTAACCTTCTCTCCGGCAAGCCTTATGTTCAGGCTTTTCGGAGCCTTGCTGAGGTTCAGCTTCTCATACGGAGGCTGCTCGAGAATGCTCTTCAACTCGTCCTCGCTTAAAACCCTGCTTAGAAAATCGTTACCTCTGTTTGGCGTACTGTTGAAGTTTAGTATGAACCTGTTTCTGAAGCCTTCGGCATCGAAATCCACAATAAGCTTCTCACTGGGCGTCCACTTTATCCAATGGTCTGACGCGTATCCGCCTCTTCTCAGTATCAGCCAAGGCTTATTCACCCATCCTCCGCCATGCCCGATGCGGAATAGCACTCGGAAAACATCCCTGGAAGCCCTCAGAGTCGCGTTGACGCGAATCCAGTGGCAATCAAACCTCCTTCCACCGGATCCGATATCGTAGACCTT
Organism: Thermoproteota archaeon; assembly: GCA_038850115.1. GTDB lineage: Archaea > Thermoproteota > EX4484-205 > EX4484-205 > JAAOZP01 > JAAOZP01. The sequence goes on along the minus strand of JAWCMB010000005.1, from coordinate 23,431 downwards.
ACGCTCGATAACCCTCAGGCCAAGCGTAACCCCGTAGGAAGGAAGGTTGAAGCATACCTCTGAGAAAACCGGCTTATCTATACCAGGAAGGTAAACATCGATAACGTTGTTTTTAATGTCGCCCTTAAAGTCCAGTATTGCTTCAGAAAACCCTCTTCTATTCAGCAATTCCCTACAGGTAAAAAGTTATTAAATCCCCAAAAGCAGATTTTCAACAAGCCCGGGAAGCCCGGTGGAGCCAAAAAGGCGCTGATTGTAACGGCAAACATGGGGGGCTTTGGTGCAGTTTAGCACTTGCGGAGAAACCCCTTGACGAGAGTTCGAATCTCTCCCGGGCTACTAACATGGTTTAAACATTGTTTTGGATGCTGTTCATGGTTAAGCCTTATATGCGTAAGTCTGAAGGCTCGGTTAGTGAAGACGCGTGGTAAGAACCTTAGTGAAGCTGTCTAACCAGCTGGCTGATCCCCGCGGGTTTTTCGAGGAGGTGCGGGGCGAGTGTTGGAGGCCCTCCCTTGTTTTCTTCCTGTGGGTGACGCTGGTTATTTCTATTGCTACGCCCCTCGTCAATTATTTGGGTGTGGAGAGCACGGACCTATCTTCCTCGTATCAGGCGCAGATTCTAGCGTACAATGTTTTGAAAAACGGTTTGCTTGATTCCTACGGGGTTTACGCGTATCTGATTGAAGCGGTTTTAATATTCGGGTTCGCCGTCTTAATTCTTCCTCTATTAACGTTGATTCTACACTTGGTCTATAGGCTTATCGGTGGGACGGGGCCTGTTTTAAACGCTTGGAAGGCAGCGTGTTACGGTGTGGGACCGTGCTTGCTCGGCGGTTCCTGCCTTATGTTTCTCTTTTCGCGGGATTCTACTCTTTTGCGATGCAGTTTTACCTTGGGCCAATGGTTCTTTACAGGGTGAAAGAGGGTAGGGCAATAATTGTTTTCGTGGCCTTCATAGCTATGACTCTTGTAGAGATGTTTGTCTCAGGTACGACTGTTGGTTTCTAATTTGAAGAGCACTTCCCATCCCAATAGGATGATTCTGATGATTCGCAGAAACGGAGAACCATCTTCCGATGTTCTTCAATAGTCATGGCATGAGCTTAACCAGCTTTTTAGGTGACGTAGGCTTTTCGCCTTAGCATTTACGTCGAAGCGGGGATGAAGCTCAAGCGTCATTGTTTTATCGTATTTAATGGCTTTCAGCTTTTAGAAAACTTGTTGGAAATCCATGGCTCCATCGCCGGGTGGCAGATGGAGATCATCGTCCTCAGAATCGCCACCGTAATTATCACTGATATGGATGTGATCCGGTCTATCGCTGAAAGCATCTATGAAGTCAACAGGATTATTGGAGAAGAGGTTCGCGTGCCCTATGTCTAGGCAAAACCTTAACCCCGGCATCCTGTTAAAGGCATTCTCCAACGTGTCAACATTCTCCTCTGTGTTCTCCAGGCGTAGGATGACACCGTATTAAGCCGCCTTCCCCAGAAGCCTGCTAAGTATCCCTATCTTCTCGTCAAAAAGACATCGGTTTCCTAGTGGAAAAATGCACCGTCGCCTTGTCAACGCCCAGAAGCGTCGCCTGCTCCAATGTTCTGAAGCATTTAGAATCAAGCTCGGCAAGGTGGGCGAGCAGCCTATGCCCGCTTTCGTAAATGTGCGAAACATCCTGATTCCCTGTAAGAAGAACCTCAACAAAATCAGCTAAACCGCCTAGGAAGGTAATCTCTTTTCCGAATCCCTCGACGGAAATTAGGATGCCTATCTGCATAAATAACTATAGCGCGCGCAACTTTTTCCTCCCAAATATGGCTTCACTTAATTTTCCCAATATAAGTTGCAAATTAAGAAGGGAAAATAGGCTCTTAAGCTTTTTCGATTCGTCGAAAACAGCACGCCCTCCGGATTTGGCGGCTTCATGATTTAAGATCCTGGATACTCTATTAGGATTGTAAGCTAAGCGTTTACGAAAGTAATTTTTCTAGGGCGGAATATACGTCGCTCGCAGCCGTTTCCCTCCTCTTTTTATTCTCCTTCAAATATTTTCCAGTTAGGTTTTCGAAAACGCTTCTCGTAATGCGTCCCCCTCTAAACCTTTCGATAGTGCTGTTAATCATGTTTTTAGAGTCGCTGTTTATTTCCTCGAAGACCCTGTAGCGTCTCTCGACCTCCTCGCCGACCCTAGTGCTTCTCCGGAAGACCTCCTCGATTGTTTTCAAAATCTTTTTCTCAGCCCTTGACATTCTCTGCTCATATTCTCCAACTCTCTCCCTATACTCTTTTGAAGAGATCTTCCCAATCGTGTTTTTAACCTTAACCTCCTCTAAGAGGTTTTCGCAATTGATTTTATCGCGGAGAGCCTCCACTAAATTATTCACAAGGGTTTCGACTTCCCTCCCTCTCTTAGGCTCCTGAACAGGCTTAGCCTCCTCCCTGAAAAGTTCAACCGTCGCCAGCACGAGCAACGTCAATAGGCCAAGGAGCATTGAGAGGCTTTTACCTGCCTCTAACTGCGTCAGGGTGAAACTGATCTGAAACGGTTGGACCAGTATGCTTGGCATAGCATTATTCAACACCAGGGAGAAAGCCTCTCCGTCTTCTACACTCGCAACAGTTGATCCCACTGCTATCTTCCAACCTTTCTTTCCTTCTACTCTCACGCTTAAAGAATATGCGTTAACAATATCAGTGTAGTTAGGCAGGCCCCTCAGCAGAATAGTGGTTAAGCCCCCGCTCGAGTTTACGAGCATGTTTTTAACTGGGATGCTGTATTCAACCACTGCTTCATACTTTTGGCCGGGACTTAATGAATATCTCGAATAGACCGTTATAATGCTCATATTGGCTACGGTTGATGTGCCGCTGGAGGTTTGAAGCATCCCCAGCGCATCCTTCGCCTTAACCGCTTGACTAATATTAGTAGGAATGCTTACCTTCAGTATATCGCTTCTATATGAGTTGCCGACGTATTTCAGTTTCAGCTGGTCCTTCACATTAATTTGAAGTTGCTCTGTCACTGTTATTTCCCTGTTCAGGTTTTCTATCACACACCTGTCGAACGCTTTTGAAAACACTATTTTGCCGGTTACATTACTCACGGTCGTCGTTCGGAAGTACTGGTTCCATAATCCTATTACGGTGTCGTTCAGGAAAATAGGGTTAAAGTACTGCAGCGAATACCCTTTAATAGCACCCGTGGTTAGGAAGGTGAAGTTAACGTATTCAGGCATAATGCTGAAGCCCGTTAAAACCGGTAGCTTAAACCCGACATAGTCTTCAGTCACCTCGTCGCGTTGAACCAAGCCGAACCTGACTGTAGCGTTCAGCCGTTCGCCTTGAACAGGAGGCAGCTCCGCAACCAGGTAATCATAATCCTCAGCCTCCTCGAGCCTCAGAGCTATCTTCTCCCCGTTCTCAAGGAACAGCTTAGGCATGTCTGTGGATAAAACAAGGTTTGGTGCCGTCCATTTGGGAAGCTGTATCTTGAAAGCCCAGTTGGCCTCGCCTAATGCTCTTATAGTCTTCGGACCCATCGTCAGGTTCACGTTGAAAAAGGCAATCGCCTCCTCACTCATGTTAGCCTTCACATACACGTAAAGGTCTGAAAGCTCAAACTGGCCTGAAGACCTTATGCTCAGAAGGCTGGAAACCAGTATTAGGACTAGTATTAGGACAAGTTTACACCCGGTTTTTCCACGTGGCTGCATCGCTAGCCGTATTTACGCGAGGGTTAAAAATCTTTATTTTAAAGCCTGGCTGAAGCTTAAACGATGCTTCAAAACTACGTGTCGAAGAAGGCGGTTATCCATAGGACTGTCAGGTTTGAGGGGAACAATCTGGTTCTGGGGGGGAGCGAGATAGGGGAGGGAACCTACATCGGTTTCAACACGATAATAGGGTATCCTTCTAAGAGGAGTTTTTCAAGCTTAAGAGAAATGCCTGAAGACCTCAGTGTTCTCGACGAATTGTCGAACGGTGCGAAAATAGGCTCCACATGCCTAATAAGGTCTGGAAGCGTGGTTTACGAAGACATTGTTATAGGTAAGAGCCTTGTAACCGGCCACAATATTTTAGTAAGGGAGGGAAGCAGGATTGGGGATAACTGTTTAATAGGAACTGGGTCGATGCTCGACGGAAGCGTTTCAATAGGTAACAACGTTAGAATACAGTCAGGCGTGTATCTTCCACACGGCACTGTTGTTGGCGAAAACGTTTTCATCGGGCCCTACGCGTGCGTCACTAATGATCGCTACCCGGTTTCAGGCAGGCTGACTCCTGTTGTTATAGGCAACGGCTGCGTGATAGGGGCTAACTCAACGCTCATATCTGGAGTACGGGTTGGCGATAATTCTGTGGTTGCAGCGGGCTCCGTGGTAACTAGGGATGTTCCTCCAAACACTGTTGTCCTAGGCGTACCGGCAAGAATATATATTACTAGGGAAGAATACGAGGCTAGGAGGAAGAAGCATGAGCAAGGAGTCTGACGTGCTTTCAGAGGTTAAGAAGGCGGTTTCCAATGTTGTCGACCCTGAGATAGGACTAACCCTTGGAGAACTAAACCTTATCAAAGACGTTAGAAGGGAAGATGGCAGCATAATCGTGGAATTCGTTGCAACAACGCCTTTCTGCCCCCTGGCAGAAATCCTGGCCCTGATGGTTAAAGACGCAGCTAATGCAGTAGTTAAAGAAGAGAAGATACTGGTTTACATCAGGAAACACATCAACGAAGAAAGCATCAACGAGCGGATAAACAGGGATTAATTGGGTTTAACAGACACCATGCTGAATTGATTCTGTTTAAACTGAGCTTGAACTGATTCTAATGTTTGCCTATTCTTCCTGTACTATTTAATCAGATTGTAAATCCCACGCGTAAAACGGCAGTATCAGCACCATCAAAACCATTGTGTAAATTACTTGGGAAACCAATCCGAATCGAGCGATAATAAGATAAACCTCGCCAAAGAGTAATGTGATGCAATGAGAGTGTGAATAGAGCTAGGAATAGTATGCTACTGGGCTTCCCCTTATACAGGTCCCTAGATCCTCTTAATCCGTTTTTAAACTCGTGAGCGAACAGCGGAATCCTCCCCCATCCTGACGTGAAAATATACTGCACGACTTTAAAAGTCTTATCAGGTTTAACCAGTTCAAAACAGAATATTATTGTTATTGTTAACTTAATAGAGCCTGTATCTTAAAATTCCCCCTATGCCGCCGATCCTCCTGAGTTTCTCCGCCGATTCGTGTCTACCGCTAACTATGGTTACTTCTCCGCCGAACTGTTCAACAAGCCTTATCATCCCCATCACCCTTTCTCTCAAGGAGCCTGACTGGGAGGCCAACTTAACGTGTATTATCAGCTGGCTTACCGCCCCTTTTTCAACAGCTTTCCAGGTTTCCTCCAGACCGTAGACAGCCTTATCCTCAACCAGGCTATTAAAGAAGCTTTCTACAGCTGTTATCTCGTCGACAACCTTCAACTCCCTCGCCACAACCTTCATCTCGTTACTCCTCAGAAATTCGTTTACAGCCGATATTGTTCCCCCGGAGGAGTGGAAACTGCCAGTTATAAAGGCTTGGAGATCCCTATACTTGTCCTCCATGAATTTCAAAAGGGCTTCGCGCGTGACGCTGGGGCCTATTAGGATTATCTTCGGCTTACCTTCCTTAATCCAGACGCTTCTAAGAGTCTTCGAAACCTCGTGGAAAAACCTTATGGCTAAGGCTTCACGCTCCTCGGGAAAGTTTTTCCCAGGAATATCCTGCTCAACCTCAAGGCTCTCAACAACCCCATAGTCCTTCACGACGGCCAGCGTAGCGGTTCCAAGCTCGACCGCCACGACAATATACTTCTTCGTATTCACATCCCGGCTTAGAATCTTCCTATGGATGGGAGAGAGCTCCTGCTTCTCAACTACAACCCTGTCCCCGACGCCTATAGTAAGAGTATGATAGTGGCCGAGAACACCTTCAATGTCCTCCGGGCATTCTAAAACTCTCCCCCTAAGCTTAATTGTTTCCGACGAGACTTCAAACTCAACATTTTCAACCATTATTTTCAGAAGAGCCTTGCGCCTGCTCTTCTCGCCCTCATTAATCTTTAATATGCGCACAGTTTCCGCTGAAGCCAAGTCACCCTCGTCAATAAGATGGTAAGCCTTCCACAACTCCTCTCCTGAGAACGGCCTAATCTCTAAAACCTTCTTATCATAATTAACATTAATCATTAAACGTTTCTCCCTCGTTTAACAATGAAGCCATCCATTAACGTGCTTCTAATAAGCAGCAATATAAATATTATCATAATCTTAAGATAGACTGTTGCTGTCGACCCCCGTAACCAAGCGCTTTCGTAAAGATTACCGGAAAATCATGAACTTATGTTGGTTTATTCATGTTAAATAATTCTTTTATACTTTCAAAGCGTTTCATATAAAGATGAAGAGAATCATATTGATGATGCTCTTCACCCTACTGCTGATTACGCAAGTATTTCATCCACGAAATAAAATCGCTTCCGAAGCTTCTCCGGAGGCTTTCGAAGGATCCGGCCCAGTTTTACAATCCAGAATAGTCATGCAGAGTTCCTTAGCTACTTTCGCCAAGAAAAAGGTTATCCTGTCAGGTTATCAAAACGCCTCAGATAAAATCGATTATCCTACGCCTGAGGATTCCATTGTATTCGGAACATTCAGCCCCGCAGCATGGTCAGACCTCTACTGGACGACAAGAGACTATCAAAGCACCATTAACGATGGCTACCCCCTTTTTTGGAACGAGGTTTTTCAGATCCGTTACACTACTTTCGTCGATGAAAACTATTTCAGAATCAACAGTACTTATCCTCTGATTATTCAGAATTTTACAGTTCCCTCGTCCTATGATAATTTCGAAGTAAAATATGTTTGGCTGGTTGTAAGGGTTTACTCTGGAAGCGTAAAGCTTCATGCAGAAATATGGAACTATGGAATGATTAGTTTCGGAACCTCTACGGAATCAGTAACCGTAATAGGCCCATATGATTGGTGGATAACCCTGAAGATGATGACCCCAAGAATCTTGAAAGCAGGTGAGGTCTACAGGCTTGAAGTATCCTGGGAAACCGGATCGGGTCTCGACGTAAAAATAATGCCCGACTCTAAGGATGCTGATGATAACGCTCAGGGCAACGCTAGATTCTTCAATACAACCTCCGGCAATGTAGAAAATATAACTGGGAGGATGCTTGAAGGAGTACTTACTCACCCAGCAAGCAGCACCTATTCAACAAGTTTCACCACATGGTCTAAACCCCTTCTCCTAAAAAATTACCGACTCTATTTTCATGGCCGGAACATACCTAGAAGCAGCATATTAATGAAGGTTAATTCACTTGTTTTCGGAGCCAGAGAGATCCCCGAGGTGTACTTAGCATTACCCTTTGACGAGTTGGCGTTTCGGACATCTGTTCAGGGATCGACAAGCTTCTCGGGAGGCGCGGTTGAGATATCCTCTGATTTAATGTCGGTAGACCAGAGTAGAACATCCTATGATGATAATCATCCACCACCCTTCTTCAGACCCTTCGCCCTACTATCGGTCTTCACGGACAATGCGGGGAAGCCTTGGGGAGAATGGGAGATAGGTGGAGGAGCATGGGAAGCATACGTTGGAGATGCCTATGGTAACCTGTATGCTTTGCCGGCCTACGGGGTTGAACAAAGGGAACATAGTTTAAAGATCACCTACCCGCTCTTCTTCTATTCTCCAGCTTCACCCTCCTACGGGTTCCTGAATTTCACGGTTAGTTTTAACTACACTTTGGAAGTTTCCTCACCGGGACCAGAATTCTATTCAAACTACACTGTTTCACCCCTCACCAACGCGTCTTGGAATATTTTTAACGCAAACTTCTCTTTTGCAGCCCCGCCCTACTCTTCCGTAACAATTAAAATAGGCCCGGTTCCAAGAGACTGGGTTATTCAAAGAGCGTTCATTACTCCGGGTTCAGGCGGTGGGACACCATCCGTATCCATTGCGAACGATGAGGTAACGATAAGCGGAATCCTAATGGGAGCGTCGAACACTTACTCAGGCAGAGCTGAAATCCATGTTAAAGCAGACAACTATTTGGAGACTCGGGCCGCCTACATAAGGCTCAGGTGGATAAATGTTTTCTCATCGATCTTCTTGGAGAACGATACTGTAAGGATAGAGGCTAGAGCAGCATCCGCCATTCCAAGTTTCCCTGCTGGAGTAATCTCAATCCGTGTTGTTGGACCTGAAGGAGTTTTGTTCAACCAGTCGTTAAACCAGCTTGACCAAAACGGAGCGACCACGGGAGATCTCTATTTAAGCAAGAGGGGACAGTACTTAGTCAGTGCCACTTACAAGTCTTCAGATGGTCTTAGAATAGGAATGACGAGGGCTTACTTTAATGTTCTAAGAACCTCCGTGTCCACCGATAGGAAGATTGTCCCATTAAGCTCACCCACAGTCACTGTTGAACTAACCTCTTCAAACATTTCCCTAATAAGCTCAGCTAAGTTTGTTTTAACATCCCCAAACGGCTCAACCAAGATAGTTATGTTCGACCAAGAAGGCGGGAGATTCGTCAGAGAACTCTCTTTTCCACAGACAGACCCCTCCGCTGTAGGCAACTGGAGCATAACTGCCTCAATCCTCCTTATAAACGGGATTGAAAGACAACTGCCCTCGATAAGCTTCCTAGTCTCAGATGATATTCCACCAGTCATTTCCAACATTACGCAACAGCCTAAGGAAGCGACCTTCATGGAGGACGTGCAAATCGCGTGTATAGTTACCGACAGGGGTACAGGAGTCAGATCAGTATAGGTCTGGAGCCACAGGGGGAAACGTGTCCGCGAAGCTCGTTGGACTAAACACTTATTCAGCAATAATCCCGAGGCAGCCTCCATTCGCCAAGGTTTCCTACAGAGTCTACGCGGCCGACAACAGTGGAAACATAAGCGTCTCCGAGGAACTCACCTATAGTGTTACGATCCCACTATGGCTTTCAACCACACTAATACTGGTTTTAATCATAGTAATCATCCTAATAATATGGTTATACAGTAAACGCCGCAAAATGCCTCCCCCACCACCCCCAGAGGCACCCCCCGGCCCTGAAGCACCACCAACCCAATAGCCCGGCGATAAACCGGCCGCTAAAAACGAATGCCCATAGAGAGGCATAACAGGTCTTCTTTTAAAGCCTGTAAAACAGAAAACTATTTAATCCCCTTCGTAACGGATAAGACCGGCCGCCGGCGTAGCTCAGCAGGTAGTTCAACAGCCTAAAGCAGCGGGCTGTTAACCGTCGCGCGCTACGCGCAACGGGCATAGACCCGTTGGTCGGAAGTTCGAGAAAAATAAATATATAAAGTGTCGGAATTCTTCCCGCCGGCGGCTTTCATACTCATCCTGTCGACTTACACATGATTTATTATGAGAAGAGTGTGAAACAAGCCTTCTGTTAAGATTAGAAAACAGCTATGCTTAAAAGCCGGCTTTAATCATTGATATAGGACGAAGATGGTGAACCCTGAACTTAGGAGGATGGATTTCTTCCGGGATTATTCTGACTTGTCTCCTACAAGGAAGAAACTGAGGAGGAGTTTTAGCGAGGAGACGAGTGTTGTAGTTTTCAACAGGCTTGTAAGGACATCGGGGGCGTCTTTGAAGGATATTGATCACCCTTCAAAGATATTTGGGAGTGGTCAGGTATGAAAATTCTTACTGTGTATTACAGTTGGTCCGGTAACACACGTAGAATAGCAAGGATGATTCATAGGCTCTTGGATGGCGATATCGTTGAACTGGAACCTGTAAACCCTTATCCTGGATCTTACGACGCAACAGTGGAACAAGCTAAAAGAGAGATTCGATCAGGTCATAAACCTCCTTTGAAGACGAAAATCGACAACATTGAATCTTACGAAATAATCTTCGTTGGATCCCCCAACTGGTGGGGGTCGCTCGCACCACCGGTTGCGTCTTTCCTATCTCAATATGACCTGTCAGGAAAAACGGTAATTCCCTTCTGCACCCATGGAGGTGGCGGTAAACAAAAAGTGATAGACGGTATCAAGGCTTTATGCCCCAATTCTAAATTCTTCCCAGAATTTGTGGTTTACGGAAGTGGAGGAAGCGATCTTAAAGATAAGGTTTCCGAGTGGTTGAAACCTTTCTGGGGGATGTTTCCTGAAAAGGAGCTATTAGATTAGAATTTGGCTTAGGGAAGAGGGTCAGAATCTATCTTTCACTCGAAACCCGGCGGGCCGCAATGCCTAAAACATTAATATTATTGTGAGGGTCTGAAAAGGAAGAGGGGCCGTCATGAAGATCGAAGCTATTCGCCTGAGGGAAGACAGGCCAGTGACATTGACCACATATATCCTTGATACGTCTCCAGAAATTGAGTGGGAGAAAAGACCGGCAGTTGTGATCTGCCCTGGGGAAACGTTCCTCTTCACATCCGACAGGGAAGCGGAACCCGTCGCATCTGTCTTTCTCTCAAAAGGGTACAATGCCTTTGTACTGAGGTATACTACTGCAAGCATGGGAGTTAAGAAAGTGTACCCCGATGTTATATATGATCTTGCGAATGCGATAGTTCTCATTAGGCGTAATGCGGAGAAATGGAACGTGGACCCCGATAAAATTGTTGTTGCTGGATTCTCAGCCGGGGGAGCTATGGCAGCCCTCTACAGTGTTTACTGGCATAGAGATTGGCTAAGCAGACCGATGGGAGTTCCGAAGGAAATGCTGAAACCAAACGCAGTTATACTGGCTTATCCCGGTGTCGATTACGTAACCATGTATGAAATTTTTAAGAAAAGCGGTGGCATAGCTGCAGAAATGTTCTTCAAATCCACTTCTGTGACGATTGCTCTGAAGATATGTCGCTGGAGAAACTGAAAGAGATCAGTGCGGTGTATTACGTTGATAGAAACACCCCTCCAACGTTTGTTGGATCACAGCCGATGACAAATATGTCCCAGTTGAGAGTGTAATCACGTATGTAAACGCTCTTGCAAAGAACAAAGTATCCTTTGAATTCCACGTCTTTCGAAAAAGGAGGTCATGGACTTTCACTGGCCGATAAAACTGTTGCCAGAACTCCTGAACAGGTAAATCCTTCCGTGGCAAAATGGGTTGAACTTGCTGTAAACTGGTTGGAAACGCATCTAGAAGTAAATCCTTGAGTTTCTCTCGTAGCGCGTAGACTGTTCTATCTAAAGCCGTCAGCCACTTATCGGGTTCATCTTTAAAAATCCGGAAAACTGCACGCTCTTATTTCATCAACTTAACGCTCTAGATGAGAATTGTCTGCACGCTACGCCGACGCGGCTAAACGTTAAATGTCTGAGCCTAAAATATTTTCTATTCTCTAAGCCTGAAAATAAGTCCGATTACTCCTAGAAGCGTTATCACTATGCCTGTAAACATGAAAAAAGGATATGTTATGCCTAGAGCATCCCCCGTGTTCACAGTGTAGTATAGCAGTACGGCTCCACAACAGGTTAATAGGGCTGCGAACAGTTTCGCCGCAACGACGCTTGCTTTCAAATCGCCTTTACGCTTTAAATCCTCAAGATAAATCTTTCTCCGAAGCATTTCCCCTACATTTGAACATTAGCCCATTATTTTACGCCAGTCTTTTCTTAAGATACACGTCGACCATGAATGATAAGCCGTACTTGCTGAATGCTTCCTGCTCAGCCTTCCTCTTTATTTCGAAGAACCTGTCTATCTCCCTTTTCCACGGGTCTTTAGCATACCTTTTATCCTTCTTAAGCTCGTTCAGCCTTTTGATGTCCACGTCTAGAAGCTTGGTGCTTGGAAGCCTATACTCCTCTATGTCTGAAGCGTAGACGCCCATCCACCTAGCCTTCGGTGTAGCTAGCTCAGGAACATGCGCAGCATTAGCTGAGCCTGAGATTATGACTTGCGCGATATGCAGCCCCCATGGATCTGCGTCAGTGAAAATATACACAGGCAAGTCTAGCTCCACGTTAAGCCTCCTTATAAGGCGCCGCGTGGCACGGGGAGCCTGCCCAGCAGTATGGATCAGAATAGCGTTGTATTTTTTCCACGCCTTCTCCTCAACAAACCTTGTGAACATGGCACCCTTCTCAATGCAAAGAACCTTGTCGGCTGAGGTTTTCACGAACTTGGCTGTGGCCAGCGCAGGACCTATCATCAAACCGTCAGGGTGGGAAGTTAAATTGATCCTCTTACCCTCGTAGCCCTTCACAGTATACTGGATGGTTAGGTCGGCAAATATAGCACTCCTCTCCTCAGGGTAAACATTGAAATCCTCCCTAGGCGAGCCTACTACAGATTCAAGCTCGGTTATTATCCTGTCTGACTCGCTCTGATCCTCAAAACCAAGGTCCACGCCCTCAGCCATGTAGAAAACATCTCTAAGAGTACTAGTCTTATCCTCGTCAATCAGCTTCCTAGCTAGGCTTGCAACCCATACGAGTTGCGTCAAAGGCTTCAAGTGCTTTACGTTACGGGAGGTGCGAACCGCCTTCTTAGGCCCCAGAACGTAATGACCCTTTTTCTCGTCGAAGATGATGTTATCAACAGTCCTCAGAGGGATTTCGAGCGAAGGCGGTTGCCTTTCCTCCACCTGCCCGAGTATTTCAAGAGCTAGACCAACTATGTTCTTCCGAGCCTTAGACTCTTTTTTCATGATTCTGATGCTAGGGTTAAAAGGTGCTTATTAAAGTATCCATCTAAGCCCTGCGCTTCAACTATTAAAATAGAGGTGGCGCCGACGGAAATATATTTATGATGCCTCTCGCAATCTTTCCTTGGGTGGCAGGTAGGCTCGGGGAGCTCGCCATTCCCTGAACCCGAAACTGGCGACACGCGGGGAGCCGATAACCATGGAGACAGGGCTGCCTCAATGCAGCCGGCTACAGCAGGTCTGTGAAAGCCATCCCTACCGGGCAGGAGTAGCAGCCTCGCCCGCCGTAGGGCAGGCGTGTCTGCCTGATTACCGAACCCGCTAGGCCCGGGAGGGAGCAGCGGTAAGGTAAGCTACCTGCGTTGGTAAGAGGTGGCTGGAGGGTAAACCTGTTGCATGCTGGTTGCGTCGGAGGGGCTCGACCTCCATGGGGCTGCCGCCCGCTTCTTTATGTCTTTCAAGCTATCGCTACTTTGTTTCCCGAGAATAATGCGGCTTGCTAATGGAATTGTGAGAACCTGTTGATACGCAGAGCGACGTTTCGACGGGCTTTATGCTGAAATTGCAATATGTAAAAATCGCCGGGCATTAAGCGATAGCAGTCGGAAGAGATCTTTATCTCAGCAAGACTTGACTAGAGCCATTAAGCATAACGGTAAAAAACCTTACAGAAGAGCAAGTGGGCCAGGCCGGATTTTCGGCAGTGCATTGCTTTCGAACCGGCGATCTCCCGGTTATCAGCCGGGCGCCTTAACCAGGCTGGGCCACTGGCCCTTGTCTCTTCATTCTTAAGCCAGCTATTAAATTTTTTCTCGAATGTTATGTGATTGAAAGATAACGGACCCGGCGGGAATTGAACCCGCAACATCTGGGTGTCTCCACGTATTTGGTTTAAAAGCCCAGCGCTCTAACCAGGTTGAGCTACGGGTCCCGGTAGCTTAGCACCCTTGGGTAAATAAAAATATTTCCTTTAAAATGTTGTTCAATAGCTAATCTAAGTTCTCTTGAAGAGTTATGACAATACTTGGGCCCTTTGTCCTTATTTTCCTTTGAGGATTTCTCGGAAAAACTCGTCTAACTCCTCAAGCCTTTTTATTGCAGGGTGTTCTGCGCCCAGCTTCTTCTTAAAGTATTTCAGGGTATCTGAGAACGCTACACTTCTGTCTCCGTCCACGAGTTTGTCAGCGTAGCAGACTATTTTCTCCTCCAAGGTTTCCGGAACAAGGTTTAAGAAACCTAGTTTCAGCTTCACGGCTTCATCATTAGGTATTCCTCCCCCTACATGTCTCTCAACTATTTTTGCAAGCCTCTCATCCAAGTTTCTCCTCCTCACTATTTGGCCACCTATTACTCCGTGGGAAACATCGTGGGTAACCGCCCTGCCGATATCGTGAAGCAATGCTCCCGCCATAACAAGTTTTCCATCGACACGGTATCCCTTTGATTTTACTTCACTAGTTAGGTTTTTAGCCACCTCCGCAACTTTTAAAATGTGTCTTAGAACATTGCTGTTAATCCCTTCTTCCAAAAGTATTTCAAGACACTGCTTCTCACCCGGTACTTTACTCTTTCTCTTCATTTTCTATCGTCTTTATTAGAGTGCTTAATTTCCTGATGTACTCCTCCTTGTTCATTCTGAATAAGGGTTCACTACAAACCGGGCATTTGAATATGTTTTCAACAGCCTCGTCGAAGACGAGTAGTCTATGGCCCTCCTTCCCACAGTGATAGAGCTCGTTACCCTCGGCGAACGCAAGCTTCTCCCTGAGCTTCTGCAGAATCATCCTCCTGTAGTTTGTTGCAATGCCTTCAATCTGGTCTATAAGCGGCATCCATAGAAACACGCTTTTTATCCTGTCACCCTCCTCCTTCTTTACCTCCTCGTAAGTTATCAAAGCCTTCTCGTAAAGCTTGAAAAGTATTTTCCTAACGTCGCCGACCCTCAACCCGGTTTTAGTAGATATCTGTTCCTCGCTCGCCTTCTTAAGCTGTATCAATGCTTCTGCTACCTCAACCGCCTCGTCGCCGCCTATCAGGCCTATGATCTGCGTGTAGAGATGGCTTATAGCGTCAAGCCTATCCTCGCCCAACTTTCTCCTCCTCCTTATAAAACGGGTTCCTACATATTACTTTTCCCCTAGGCGAGGGAACTATGAAGACCCTTGCCTTCTCATGCTGCATGTAGAGCTCCCTGCCTTTGAAAAACCTGTCGAGAAATATTGCGAGCGCAGCTATCTCTGAATGAGGCTGGTTGGTTATCGCAACATTATAATCCGAAGCCTCATAAGCCTCGCGGGGAACTCTTTTACCACCGATTATCACTAGGAGCTTGCTCGTTCCCCTTATGCTTTCAATAACGTTCTCAACAGGCATACCGTACATCGTGAGGTGAACAATCAGACTCCCCCTGCTCCTCCATTCCTCAACTGTTTTCAGCCAGTCTCCACTGTAGTTAACGCTTATTCTACCACCCCAGCCCCTAACAACCCTCCTAGCGTTCTCCTCAAGCTTAGAATCCCTATCCCCATGCACGATGAAGACTGTTGCCCCAAAGGCTCTTGAAACAAGGAAAGCATGCATAGTCACTCTCTTATCCCTGAATATCCTGTGGCCGAGACGGAGAACCCCTATTTCACAACCGATCTGCATCATGCCCCGAACTACCCTCTACTGTTCAGCAACCTCGTCGCGCAAAATATCCCCCAGGGTTAAGGTTGAGGAGGGCTTCTTGACGAGATGCTTAGCGGGTAGTTCCTCTTCCTGCACAGGACTCGTCTTAAGCAGCTTTATTTTTAAAGCCTCCTCTATCCTCCTAGTGTCAACCACTGAGGGAGTTATTTTACCGGACTCTATCTTCTTTATCAGAGAGGTTTTCAAACCGGTTTTCTCCCCCAGGTCCTCCTCGCTCCAGCCGAGCTCCCTCCTCCTACTCTTAATAAGCTCCCTGAAATTGCCCGAAAGTTCCACGGATTCTGCTAGAGAAATATTTTCAACACGGCTTTTCCCTTTAACCTTTTCAACTGCAAAAGGTTTAGCAACCACCGCTTTCTTCACTATTTTTCCACCGGGCTTGGCAGACATGCTTTCAACAGGAGTCTTCTTAGTAAGGGTGGCGAAACAGCCCGGGCAGACATTCATAATGCTGCCCTCCACGACCACTCTCCTAAGTTTCGGCGCCCTAGCCCCACATATCTCGCACACCATCTTTAAAGACCCTAGGAAAATACGGGGAAGATAAATATGCCTTTCCCTAGCGGCTTGACTGCAGTAGAACAATTGCTTGAGCAATATCTCCCTCAGTCGTTATCAATGCTTTCCTAGCGTCCTCAACGCTCCTACCGGTTTGCTTCGCTACCAGCAGAACATCCTCCTCCTGTGGAACATACTCCTCTTTCTCCTTCTTCTCAACCACGGGCTCTCCGACAACCTGGTATATCTCCTGGGCACCACCAGCCATCTTAGTCACAGTCGGAGAGTCGAAAACAATCCTCTCGCTATCAGTCTCTATAACGACGCTTCTCACGCCCTGCAGCTCCTCAAGCTTTATTCCAAGCCTCTTAAGCAGACGCTCCTGCTCCCTCTTAGACCCGAACCTCAGCCCCATCGCTAACAGTTCACGATACTTGCCGTTAGCTTGGCTTAAACTTTACTTGGAAAACCCTTCTATAGGCATCAACGTAAGAGTATTCCTCACTCCCTCGATTTTCCTTATGTACCTGCTTATGAACTCCTTTAGCTTCTCACTATTCTCAGCCTCAACCTTAGTAATAATATCGTAAACGCCGAAAACAATCCAAGACTCAACAACCCCAGGAGTCTCCTTAAGCCTGTTCAGAACATCGTTTTCCGTCCCTATCTCAACATTCATCAAAACATATGCGTGAACCATTTCTTATCCAATGTTTAAACCGCATAACTCCTTAATAAAACCTTCCCCACCCCCAGCCCTGCTTAAGCCTAACCAGCATTAAACAACCATAAAAACAGCGATTAACAGCCGAAAAACAAATACAGCCGAAACAAACCGTAGCTCACCCTCACACCGTAAAAAGCAACCATAAAACCAGCAGCAACCCCCAACACGAAAAACCTTAAAAATCCGCCATAAAGGAAACACGCGGGGAAACGGGGGCCATAGTCTAACCAGGCAGGACGGCGGGCTCCAGCCAGAAGCAAGCAGGGATCCCGGCGAGGGAGATGAGGAAAGGTTGGAGCTGGGAAAAATTGAGAGAAACCCGTGAATGGGCGTTCAAATCGCCCTGGCCCCATCCCCTATCTTCTCCTTTTGGAGACGAAAGCCTGTATGCCTTTACCTTTATTCCATACCCTCTCTAACCGATTCTGGCTAACGCGGTCAAATAGTGACGCCCACTTTTTAATTCTATAACTCATAACAACAAAGCAGTGAAGGTTGAACAGCATTACCCCTTTAAGGAGAGTCTTTTTAACAGACCGCTTACTTTTAGCCCTGTCCAATTCTTCCCATGACTTCAACATTATCCTGTCACCATCTAGAACCAGTTGACCCTCAGGAGTGTACACCTCTACCCCCCAAGCTTGAGGCGGCCCATCGCCCATTCCTACTTCCTCGAGTTTCTAACTTTATCCATGTCGCTAGTAAAAACCTTAAGGTTAGGGAAACGGTTTCTCGTGAAGATTGCGTCTGAGTGCAATATCTATAAGCAAGTTAATTTCGGAGAGCAGTGTTTATTTGGAATAGTCTACTCTTGTGCCTACTTTCTCCCCGGAGGCTGCTCTAATGATGTTTCCAGGGTCGGAACCGTTTACGATTACAACTGGTATCCTTGACCTTTCAAGTATTGAGAGGGAAACCTGGTCTAGAAGCCTGTATTCCCCTGGTTTCGATTCTCCTTGGCTCAGTATTTTCCTGAGCCTTCTTACGCTTACTTCTCTAAGCAGTTTCGCATTCGGGTTTTTATCAGGATCCGAGTCATAGACACCGTCGACATCAGTAGTCTTTATCAGAAGATCGGCTTTCATCCTCTCAGCTATGAGCGCGGCAACAGCGTCTGTTGACTGAGCCGGGGTGAAACCTCCCCCGACAAGTATTTTATTCCCGGCTGTTTCCAGCTGTTTCTCAAGCTCTTCGAAGCTACCGATAATGTTCCTACTCGCGTCCTCTCCAAAAGCTATGGACAGTAGGAGCGCGTTCAGCCGAGTGATCATTATGCCGACCTCATCGCAGGTAGCGTGGTCTGCCCCGAGGCTTCTAGCCGCCCTTATGTAGGTCCTGCTGGGCTCACCTCCACCAACCACGATGACCACCTTATGCCCCGCTTTATGCAGCCTTAGGATCGCGTCCGCCGTCCCACGTATCTTCTCTAAATCTATCGAATGCTCCTTGAATAGGGCGTGCCCTATTTTCAACACAATCCTCATTTCTCCCTTATTCTCCCTAGGGAGTGAAATATTAATATATGGGGATCGGCGAGGTCTCCTCGGAGAACCGTGTTTTGAGTGAAAAAACGCTTGCAACCTCGGTGAAAGAGTATATTTCGAGGAGGACTCTTAGAGAGCTTTCTGAAAAAAGGGGTCGTGGGACAGAGTTGATCAGCCTCTACATACCCCCAGGGAGACGGATAAGCGAGGTGATGACGAACCTCAGGGAGGAGTATGGGAAGGCGTCTAACATTAAGTCTAGAACAACGAGGAAGAATGTTCAGGATGCTATAGTGAGGGTTCAGCAGAGGCTTAAGCTTTATGATGAGGCTCCTGAAAACGGGCTCGTCATATTCTGCGGAGCTATCCCGGGGGAGGCCCCTGGGTCAGAGAATATTGAGATTCATGTGATAGAGCCACCTGAGAAAATAACCCTTTCATACTATGGTTGCGACGACAAGTTTTACGTTGAGCCTCTTAAAGAGATGCTTGGGAAGAAGGATAAGTACCTAATCTTATCCATTGATAATTCTGAGGCAACGATAGCCCTCGCTACGGGCAGGAGCATAGATGTTAAAGATGAGTTGACCTCAGGCGTCCCCGGCAAGACGAGCAAGGGAGGCCAGTCGGCTAGAAGGTTTGAAAGGTTGAGGGAGATGGAGCTCAACGATTTCTATAGGCGTGTGGCTGAGCGTCTGAACGAGGTTTACCTTCAGAATACTGATGTTAAGGGGCTGATCGTGGGTGGTCCGGGGCCTACGAAGGAAATGTTTCTCGAAAAAGATTTCATTCATTACGAGCTTAGGAGAAAAATACTGGCTGTAGTAGACACTTCTTACACGGGTCACCAAGGCATAAAGGAGATATTGGGGAAAGCTTCTGAAAAGCTTCAGGAGCTTGACTTGATAAAGGAGAGGGAATTGGTTGGCAGCTTCCTTAAGCTTGTGAGCACCGAGCCGGACAGGGTTGTCTACGGGCTTAAAGAGGTTGAGAACACGGTTCAAAGTGGAAAGGTTAGGCTCATACTTTTCTCAGAGGCCCTCGACATATTCATGGTTAAGATTAAATGCAGCAGGTGCGACTACGAGGCTGTTGAGCAACACCCGTTCCAAGAGCTGATAACGCTTCCAGCGAAAATATCCTCGACGCCATGTCCAAAATGCGGTGCAACAAGCCTTTATGTTGCTGAGAAGGAGAGCCTCCTCGACCGTTTCATTGAAACAGCCTCTCAGAAAAACGTTCGATTGGAATTAATATCGACAGCCACCGAGGAGGGGATGATGCTATACAAGGGTTTTGGAGGAGTAGTAGGCATACTAAAATAGCAATATGCACAAGGATTGATGAGTCCTTCTAATTATTTCTATTTCCTCTCGTCATCACTCATGCTGTTAAAGCAAATAATAATTTTAAGAGGAGTACACCGTACCTTTAGCGGCCTTAAACTAATCGTTGAGGAAGTACGGTAGGAGTGGGAATAGGCTTCTAGTTCCTTAAAGCAGGGCTTAAGCAAAAGATTTATTTGGAGCCTAAGTTTCTCAACGCCCTGAAGACAGCTTGCCCTGGTGGTGTAAAGGTTAGCATTGGAGGCTGTCACCCTCCCGACCCGGGTTCGAATCCCGGCCAGGGCGTTCCTATTGCATTAAGAAGGAATAAAGGTTAAATTAACAGGTTTTTACTTAAAGCTTATTCATAGTGAATAGGAAAGGAGCAACCGCTTTAATTCTCTCGGAAAAACGCATTTCCACATTGTAGGCGCGTTGAGAATTAAACTTAGATCGAGGCAGCTAAACGATCTAGGATGCTTTCCAGGTATTTAACTAGGTTTTCAGGGAGGCCTGAAAGCTCAATGCTCAAGAAGCCTCTCACTATTATTGATCTGGCTTCTTCCTCGCTAAATCCTCTTGCCATAAGGTATAGGAGTTCCTCCTCAGCTATTCTGCCTATGGCGGCTTCATGCGTCAGTTGAACATCCTGCACCCTTGCCTCCAGCTCGGGTATGGCGTCAATCCTAGACTCGTTCGACAGTAATAGTCCCCTGCATTCTACATGTCCCCTAACCCCTGGAGCCTTACCAGCAACCCTAGCTCTGGCGACGGTTACGCTCTTGTCGAAGCCTATTGTTCTAGACAGTACTTCGCCTGAGCATGCTGGAGCACCCAATTCCAAGGCGCCGCCCACATCTATATGGGATGCTCCCCTACCCATTATTATGGATGACAGGTGGGCTCTGCTCCCCTTCCCGTTTAGATGAGCTGCCGGATGTGTTTGTAGAGAGGATACTGGCGAAGTATTTATGTAGTGGCTTATTAAGACACCGTCCTCCTCAACATGGGTGACTGTCCTAGGCCTGACATGGATGGTTTTACTCCAGCTGTGGATCATTGTGAACGTTAGGGTGCCTCCCTTCTTCACGTAGAACTCCGATACTCCGATGTGGAGGCCAGCCTCCTCCCTCATGGATGCACATCCCGTTATAACGTGCACCTTAGATTTCTCGCCAACCACCACTATGTTATGCGGAGCCTGAATTAAACCCGGTGTCCTTAAGAGGAGACATGCTTGCACGGGCGTTTCAACATTAACACCATCATCCACCTTTATGAAGTACCCTTCTTTTTCCCCCAAGAATGCTGTGGCAGTATACTTATCAGTGTCGACTGGCAGTGCCCTCCAATAGTAGTTCAGGTTCTCAGGGTCTTTAAGAGCCTCGCTTAGTGGCTTAACTGTTAACCCGCTCTGCCTGGTGGAAGCATATACTGCCCTGTTATCCACCTGGTAGTAGCTTCCAGACCTGTTCCTTTCCCCTATATCTATTCCAACTGATTCTAAAATCCGTTCAGACCCCTCAACTCCTGTTCCAAAACCTGTTCCAAGCTTAAAACCTGAAAGATTCAGGTCTAACCCGTGCGGAGCCGGCTTCGCCAAAGCCTCATCAGCCTTCGGCTTAAGTATTCTTCTAGCCTCTTCCAGGTTCAACGCCTAGCCCTCCTACAGTTCACACACGCTTCAAAACCGTGCTCTATAATGTTTGAAACCATCTCCTCAGGGTCTCCGCTGCATACTATTCGTCCATCGATCAGAACATACGCCTCAGAAGCCTTGACGTGCTTAGCAACATAACCCGTGTGAGTTATCAGCATCGCTGCCCTCCCGTCTGAAGAAAGATAGCGGGATATCGCTGAACCTATGAGTGCAAGATTCTCCACGTCGACACCAGAATCAGGCTCATCCAAAAGCAGGAGGCGTGGGTTTTGAATAAGAGTCAGCATCAGCTCAGCCCTCTTAGCTTCTCCACCACTAAAGCCCACGTTGAAATCCTTGTCTAGAAGATCCTCCATCCTCAGGAGCCTCGAATACTCTTCAAGGAGCCTCTCAGCCCCATCTCTCGGCAGGCCTCTTTTCTCAAGGATCCTCAGCGCTAGACTCCTAAGCCTGACGCCTTTCAACCTCGGTGGAAACTGGAAGCCTAAGCCTAGACCCAGCCTAACCCTCTCCTCCATCGTTAAGCCCGTTAACTCCTTTCCATCGAAGAATAGGGATCCTGAAACCACTCTACACCGTTTATCGCCTACTATCGCGTGGAGGAGTGTGGATTTTCCTGAGCCATTAGGCCCCATGAGGAGGGCTAACTCTCCGCGATTAACTTGGAGGTCTACTCCTTTAATCACAGTTTTTCCCCCGAGCTCTACGACGAGGCTTTTTAAATAAAGCATTTATATTACCTGCTTATTTTTCGCCCCGGGGCTGTTTAAAAAGTTTAAGCAAGCCTCAGATTAACTCTGATAAGTCATGTTTTCCTACAAATACCTTATCCTCATAGGCTTGAGGATAAACCCCCTGCCAGAAGAAAAACTTTATCTTAAGATGCTTGATGGTTAAATACGACTGATTAGGGCGATGAAGGCATTTAGAACCCTGGAAGAAGTGCGCGATAGATACGGGAAAACCCTAGCGCGACCCAGGGTTCCCCATACTGTCTAGATCTGGAAAGGAGGCCGGTTTTAATGAGTTTTGCAAAGGGTAAAAGAGTTTTTGAAGAATACGGCTATGTTTTAGACTTCTTGGAAGAAGGAAGGGTTTTAAGCAGGGTTGGCAGGCCCGTGCACTCGCCGTACGCACAGCTACTCGGCGAAAACTATTTCACCCTCTTAGAGGTTTCTCTTTTTCCACATGTGAGGCTAGGCTCTAAGGAAAGGGTTTTCATAGGTAAGGGTGACAGGCCCCAGGTTAAGAACGTGCTTGGAAGAATAAGATACAGTGAGCTCACTCCCCAGGCTAGGTTCATGCTCCCGGAGGTTGCGGAATTCATAATCGTGAAAAATTGGTCTAGGTTCATAGATCTTTTAAACAATCTCCAATCCATCTCGCCTAAAATGCACGCGATAGAGCTCCTTCCAAGCATCGGCAAGATGAACGCTAAGAAGATACTTGAAGAGAGGGCTAGGAAGCCTTTCGCATCGTTTGAAGATTTTTCAAACAGGACTGGAATACAGGGGATTGCGAGACTCATGGCACAGAGGGTTGTTGAAGAACTGTCTACTGATGTTAAATACCGTATATTTACTAGAGACTAGTCGGCTTCCTGCTTATTCTGAGTAGGATGATTTTTTCGAAAAAGAAGCTTCTACTGGAGGCTTCTTCAACTAAGAAACCTTTCTCCTCCAGAGTCTTCTTCAAGCCGTTCACACTAAGAAGGCTTGAATGCACGAGAAACAGTACACCAACATCAGACAGCAGTGGAAGCGTGTTTTCCAAAAGCCTTCTTGATAAAGAAGCGTCTTTACCAGCAGCCCATGACGGATCCTCGTTGGGAGACTGTTCAACCGGCAGATAGGGGGGATTGCTCACTATCGCGTCGAATCCGACTCCATCCCTGAACGCTGTTGCAAGATCCCCGTTTACAACATGCACAACCCCTTGAAGCCTGTTTCTCTTGAAATTGGCTAAAGTGTTTCTACACGCCTCTATGTTGACATCCACCGCAACAACCTCGATGTTTCTGCGTGCAAGAGACAGTGAAACAACACCGCTTCCACAGCCTATTTCAAGAATCCTTTTGGCTTCAACCTTTTCGACAATGTCGAGAACCATGTAGGAGTCCTCTGAAGGAGGATACACGCCAGGGTAAACTGTAATTCTTAAGCCGTTGACAACTATCTCGTCCGTAGCTCAATCACATCCCCGTCTAAAAGCTTGAAAGAAGAGCCTACTCTCAACGGCTTAGACGTGAAACCGCCCCTCCATAGTCTGGCATACTTCAGGTTTTCAGAGAGATCTCTATGTATTTTGGAGGCAAGCTCCTGGACAGTAGTTTCCTCG